>JAJRRZ010000282.1 GCA_024279045.1 Alphaproteobacteria bacterium | reverse complement strand
TCCGCGGCGATGGAGTAGCAGGTGTTCACATAGGCCGGCGCCGGCGGCTCCTTGCCGTTGAGCAGCGCCACCACGGAAGCCGCGCACACCTTCGCCTCGGAATTCGCCGCATAGCCGGATTTCGGCATGCCCTTGGCGATGGAGGCGTCGCCGATCACGTGAATGTTCTTGTGAATCGTCGACTCGAAGGTGTGCAGGTTCACCGGGCACCAGCCGGAATCGTTCGTCAGCCCTGCTACCTGGGCGATCTTGCCCGCCTTCTGTGCGGGGATGACGTTCAGCACGTCGGCCTTCACGTTGTCGCCGAACTTGGTGGTAACGGTCTTCGTCGCCACATCCACCTTCACCGCGCCGGCTTCCTGGTCGCCACCGCGCCACTCGATCATCGCGTTGTCCGAGCCGAAGCCATAGAACTTCTTCCACGCAGCCTGGAACAGGCCCTGCTTGGAGAATTTCGCCTTCGGGTCCAGAATGAGGACCTTTGATTTCGGCTTGTGCTTCTTCAAATACCCGGCGATGAGCGATGCACGCTCATACGGCCCTGGCGGGCAGCGGAACGGATTCGGCGGCGCGCAGATCACCACGGTGCCACCATCCTTCATGGCCTCCAGCTGCTTGCGCAGGATCACTGTCTGCTCGCCTGCCTGATAGGCGTGCGGCACATCCTTGATCTTGCTTTCGTCATAGCCCTCGATGGTCTCGTACCTGAAGTCGATGCCAGGGGCCACCACGCAGCGGTCATAGGCAAACTCCTGCCCACCCTTGGTCTTCACCACTTTCTTCGCCGGATCAATGGATTCGGCATAGTCGTGCACCACGTTGATGCCTTCCTTTTGCAATCCGTCGTAGCCGAAACGGATGGACTCGATGGAGCGCTTACCACCCAGCACCTCGTTGGACATGAAGCAGGTATGATAATACTTGTTCGGCTCGATGAGCGTAACCTCCACGCCCGGGTCGAACATCTTGATATAGCGCGCACAGGTCGCACCACCGGGGCCGCCACCGACGACCACCACCTTTTTCGCAGCGCCCAGCACCACCGTCGGCATGCCGGCCACGCCAGCCGCCGCGGCGACACCGGTCGCCTGAATGAACGTTCTACGATTGACCTTCGTCATGGTCTTCGTTCTCCCTATGCTGTTCCGTGAAGCGGTCATCACTGCTGACTGGCGTAGAAGTTGATGACAGCCTGCATGCCCTTCTCGCCCTTCGCCTTGATCAGCTGCTCAACCTTCCTTTTCATCTTCTTGGTCATTTCGCGATTGCCGCTGAGGAAGTCTGCCATGGTGAACTGCAGATACGGCATCCATTGCCCGGCAATGATGGCGATGTCTTCATCGGCCTTCTTGCCGCCGTCCTCATGGCATTTCTCGCAGTATTTCTCGTGCAGCTTGGCGCCTTCCTTGGCCAGAGCGGCATCGAACGGCTGCTTTGCCGGCACAAACTTCTGCTTGGAGAAGAAGTCGGCAATTTTCTTCAGATCATCTTCCGAATAGCCCTTGGCGATGCGGCCCATGATGGTGGAAGGAATATCGCCGCTGGCATAACCCTTCATCATTTCCACCAGCAACTCGGCGTTCTGCCCGGCAATGCTGGGGGTGGCGGGCCCGATCGAATTGCCTGTGGTCCCATGGCACCCTGCGCATTGCCCTGCGAGCAATGCTGCCGGTGCGCCGGAAATCAGTTCCGGCTCCATTTTCTTGCCGCCTCCGTGGCTGCCTGCCTGGGCGGATGTGGCGGCCAGCCCCAGCGCGAGGCCCGCCACCAGCAAGACTTGCCTGGTTTTTCCTGGCATCTGTCTCCTCCTTGTTGCGTTGTTCATGGCCCCTCCCGGAAGGACCGTTGCTCCCACCCCCGATGTTGATGCCGAGGGCGGAAATTCCGGTGTTTCCCATGAGCGATACTCTGGAAAACACGCAATCCTCATAGATCTATGACACGTTCTGCACAGACCATCGTGCTGCGCGCCCGGACGATCTCACCGGATGGATGAACGCCTCTCATTCTTGCGCCCCTCCACCCTTGGCTGCCTGCTTCAGCAACTCCAAGACCTTTTCCGCCTTGGCCTTGCGGGCCAGGTCTTCTGCCGTTTCACCTTTCTTGTTGCGCACCGCAATATCTGCGCCCGCCTTCAGCAACAGTCGAGTCAGGCGGGCCGAACCATTGCGTGCAGCCTTCATCAGTGCCGTTTCGCCGTCGGCATCCTGCGCATTCGCGTCCGCGCCATGTTCCAGCAGAATTGCCACCACAGGAAGCTGGTCCTCCTCTGCTGCACGAATGAGCGGCGTTGCACCTTCTGTATCACGCGCATTTACATCTGCGCCATGTTCCAGCAGCAGCTTCGTTACATGGATATGGCGGTTGTCCGCCGCCAGCATCAGCGCCGTGGTGCCATGCCGGTCTGCCAGATTGGCATCGGCCCCATTCTGCAGAAGCAATCTCGCCACCTCCGTATGCCCCTCGCGCGCGGCACGCATCAGGGCGGTGCGCCCGTCCTTGTCTCGGGCGTTCACCTCCGCGCCATGCTTCAGCAACATGCGCACCGACGCCAGGTTGCCATATTTTGCCGCACTCATCAGCGGCGTATGTCCGCTCCGCGAGCGTGCATCGACAAACGCCCCTTTCTCCAGCAGCATGACGACAAGATCGGGATGATTGTTGTCCGCCGCAAAGGTCAGCGCCGTGCAGCCGGCAACGGTGCGAGCATTGACGTCCGCCCCCTTGCGCAGCAGATAGGCAGCAGTCTGTGTATTGCCGTTCTCCACCGCCATCATCAGCGGTGTCTTGCCATAGCGGCTTGCGGCATTGGGCGAAACTCCCTTTTCCTCCACCAGCTTCCTTGCCGCATCCAGATCACCCACCACACAAGCCGTGCGAAGCTCTTTTGCCAGTTCGGAGTCGTCCACATGGCGTTTTGCCGCCTTGCGCCACTGCTCTTCCGCCTGCTGTTGCGGCATGATCTTTTCTGGCGGCACCTCCATGGCTTGCGCCGCATGCAGCGGCACAAAGGCCGTCAACGCCAGCAGCACTGTCCCCACCGTTTGCACGCGCCTGCGGCTTGCGCACGCCGTACGCCTGCGCTGCCGTTGCCAATGACCCGAAATTGCTGCACACGTTTCCCTCATGGCCAGCATTCATCCCGCGTTTGCACCTCTCCCCGTCGCCGCAACCTGGTCATGGCCATGCTCATCCTTATCCTGCACCGTATCAGGTATCCTCCGGCTCGTCCGGCAATTCGTGCGCAACGCCCTTGTGGCAGTCAATGCAAGTCTTGCCCTCCTCGCGTGCGCGAGCATGTTTCTTGCGGGCAATCCTGTCCTGCTCGTCCAGCGCCATGGCTTCCCATGAATGACATACGCGGCATTCGCGCGAATCATTGGCCTTCATTTTCGCCCATACGCGGTTGGCC
>JAJRRZ010000281.1 GCA_024279045.1 Alphaproteobacteria bacterium | reverse complement strand
GCCGATGGCGCGCGGATATTCGCCATGTTCCATGAAGTGCCGCTGGATCATGTTCCGCGCCGAGCGCTGCCCCAGCGCCCAGGCTGCGGGTGTCGGCAGGCTGCGCGCATCCAGGCTGAAGAAGTTGCGCCCCGTCGGCAGCACGTCCAGCCGCCCGCGTGATGGTGCGCCCGACGGCCCCGGCGGCACCAAGCGTCCCTCCAGGCCGCGCAGCAGATTGGCGATTTCATCTTCCGTCGAACGCGCCAGCATCTCCAGCAGCCACGCGCGCATCCACGCCAGCACCGCCGCCGTACGCGGCCCGATGCGCCGCCGTACCCTTGCCAGCCACTGCGCCCCCTCCTCCCGCTCTCCCTGTGGGGCGGCGGCGGAATGGGCAGGCCAAAGCTCATTGCTGCAAGGGGCTGATGCTCTCTTCTCGTTGCGGCGTCCCATGTTGTCATGCCCGGGCTTGACCCGGGCATCCACGGCAGCGTGCGCCGTGGATGCGCTGCCGGATTGCCGGATCGGCTCCGACAATGACGAAGAGGGCAGGGAGGTCGCCTCCAGCATCTCCCGCACCAGCTTCAGCGCCAGCATCTCCAGCCGTTCGCGCGTATCGCCATTGCTGCGCCACGGCGCGGAGTCGATTTCGGCCAGCAGGGCAGGGCGTGCCCCCTCGAAGGGCGCGGCCATGTCGGCATCGAAAACATCGAAGCCACCTTCACCCAGCAGATCATCGGCCAGCGCGGCAATGATGGAGGCATGTTCCCCCTTGCCATCTCCGCGCGGCATGCGCGCCAGCGCCACCAGCGTTTCGGCCAGCGCATCCGCTTCCGCAAGCTCGCCCAGCACATGCAGCCCGCCACGAATCTGCGCCTCCTTCAGGTCGCACAGCCAGGCATCCAGCACCCCCAGCGCCGCTTCCGGATCATCGCGCAGCAGATCGGCCACGCCGGCATCCTCGGCAATGCCGCTGCTCTGCGCCAGCAGCAGGATTTCCTCGCGCAGATGCTCGCACCGCGCCGCATCCAGCCCGCTGGCCTGCCAGTATTCATCCACCAGCCGCTCCAGCTCGGCCAGCGCGCCGTGGGTTTCCGCCCGCGCCAGCGGCGGCATCAGATGGTCGATGACCGCTGCCTGCGTGCGCCGCTTGGCCTGTGCGCCCTCGCCGGGGTCGTTGACGATGAACGGATAGAAATGCGGCATGGCCCCCAGCACGGCTTGCGGAAAGCAGGCCTCCGACAACGCCAGCGCCTTGCCCGGCAGCCACTCCAGATTGCCGTGCTTGCCCACGTGCACGACAGCATCGGCGCGAAAATGATGCCGCAGCCAGAAATAGAACGCCAGGTAGCCATGCGGTGGCGGCAGGGCAGGGTCGTGATAGGTGGCTTTCGGATCGATGTTGTAGCCGCGCGCCGGCTGAATGGCGCAGATCACTCCTTCGCCGAGAAAGCGCAGCGGCAGCGCAAAACCGCCATCGCGGAAGAACGGGTCGTCCTGCGGCGCGCCCCAGCGCTGTTGAATCGGCTCCCGAGCCTCCTCCGGCAGGGCATTGAAATGATTCAGATAATCCTTCAGCGCCAGCACCGCTTCCGCGGCCCGCCGCGGCTGGGCATTGCTCGGCCCCTGCATCAGCCAGGCAATCAGTGCATCGCCGTTTTCGGGCAGTCTGTCGGCATCGACGGCATATCCCGCCGCGGCCAGCGCGCGCAGGATATTCAGCGTGCTGGCCGGGGTGTCCAGCCCGACACCGTTGCCAATGCGTGAATCGCGGTTGGGATAGTTGGCCAGCACCAGGGCAATGCGCTTCTCGCCGTTGCGCAGCGCGCGCAGCCGCGCGTGCCTTGCCGCCAGTTCGGCAATGTGGGCAATGCCCGCCACGTGTGGCCGGTAGGTGGTCAGGCGGCAATGCGTGGCCTCGTCGAAGGCAGCGCTTTCCTTGAACGAAGCTGCGCGGGCAATGATGCGCCCGTCCAGTTCCGGCAGGCTCACCAGCATGGCCAGGTCGCGCGGCCCCAGCCCCTGCGGATTGTTGCGCCAAGAGGTCTCGTCCGCGCCGCTGAACAGCGCCTGCAACACCGCACAGTCCGGCTGCCGCTGCCCAACCGCGCCACGCAACGGATCATGCTCGCCCGCCGCGAACGCCGTGGCGTTGACAATCACCGCCGGCGGCAGGGCAGCGAACACCTCACCCAGGAAGGCCCGCGCGGTTGCCTCCTTCAGCGAGCCGACGAACAGCGGCAGCGCCACCAGCCCCTGCTGTTTGAGTGCGCGGGCCAGCGCTGCCACCGGCGCGGTAAAGCCGCCCTCCAGCAGGGCGCGGTAGAAGATGACGGGCGCCACCGCCGTCTGTCCGTCATCGCTAGCGGGCATGGAAAGCCGCGCCAACACCTGCGCAACATCCGTGATGACCTCGCCATCCAGCCACGCCCCGGCGGCGGGAAAGGGCAGGGGGGGCGGCATGACCACCTCGTGCGCCGCCTCAACGCCCTTGCGCAGCAGCTCCGCGCAGGTCAGCAGCACGCGCCGCGCGTTCTCCACCCCGCCGGCGGCGAACAGTTGCCGCAGCCCCTCGCACAGCGCCGGCGGTAGGGTGGAGCGCGCCATCAGCTCCTCGTCCACCACGTTGCCGCCGGGCAGCAACACCAATGCAATACCGCGCTCCGCCGCCAGACGTTGCAATTCTTCCACGCCATGGGGCCAGTAGGCATGCCCGCCCAGCACCCGCGCAATGATCAGCTTCGCATGCCGGGCAGTGTTCTCCAGCCACATGTCCACCGACAGGTGATGGCGCAACTGCAACAACGAGGCCAGCCGCAGACTGAACGGCGCGCTGGCCACTACGCTCTCCCTTTCCCCTTGCCGGGCAGGGGCGGCAAGGGACATGTCATCGGCCAGCCTGGCATATGCTGCCGCCAGCGCCGCCAGTTCGCTGTCCGCGGCGGAGAGAATGCACACATCGCCCGGCGGCTGCGCCAGGTCGATGGCCTCCACACCCTCGCCGATGGGCGCTGCTGTCGCCGCCAGCAGATGCATCGCCTCAGGCCACCACCGCCGCTGGGTTCAGCGCCGCGCGCGCCGCCTGTTCGTCGGCGCCCTTCACGCCGATCACCACCAGCCGTGTGCCCGGCTCCTCGTCCGCCCGCCAGGGGCGGTCGAACCATGCCTCCACCCGCGGCCCCACCGCCTGAACCGCCAGCCGCGCCGGTTTGCCGTCCAGCGCCGCGAAACCCTTCACCCGCAGCACCGGCTGCGCCCGCGCCAGCGCCGCGATGGCTTCCAGCAGTGCCTCGCGCGAGGGCCACGCGCCGCCTTCCACCGCGAAGGAAACGAACTCGTCATGGTCATGATCGGCCTCGCCCTGCAGTTCGTGATGGGTGGGGCGGTTGTCCACATCGTCCTCCACCGCCGCGCCCAGCCCCAGCAGCACCGCCGGATCGATGCGCCCGTGCTCCACGGCAACCACCCGCACCCCGGCGCGCACCTCGCGCCCGATGCGCGCCAGCAGCTCCTCCAGCACCGCCTGTTCCACCAGGTCCGCCTTGTTCAGCACCACCATGTCCGCCGCCCGCAACTGATCCTCGAACAGTTCGTGCAGCGGGCTTTCATGGTCGAGGTTGACATCCGCCTTGCGCAATATCTCCACCTTCGCCGGATCGGCGGCGAACTGCCCCGCCGCCAGCGCCGGTGCGTCAGCCACGGCAATCACGCCGTCAACGGTGATGCCGGCCCGGATCTCCGGCCAGTTGAAGGCGCGGATCAGCGGCTGCGGCAGCGCCAGCCCGGAGGTTTCGATGATGATGTGATCGGGCCGCTCATCGCGCAGCAGCAGTGCCGTCATGGTGGGGATGAACTCGTCCGCCACCGTGCAGCAGATGCAGCCGTTGGCCAGCTCGACGATGTCGCCGGGCCTGCAGGCCTCGTCATTGCATCCCCGCAGCAACTCGCCATCCACGCCCACGTCGCCGAATTCGTTG
>JAJRRZ010000280.1 GCA_024279045.1 Alphaproteobacteria bacterium | reverse complement strand
CGCGGCCCGCAAGGTGCGCATTCCCGGCACCGGCGAAACAAAGGATCTGCCGGCCATGCGCGTGCCGAAGTTCAAGCCCGGCAAGGGTCTGAAAGAAGCGGTGAACTGACCAGCGCCGCAATGACGGTTCATTCTGGCGATTTTCTTCTGTCCCATTCGCCTTTTTTTAGAACTGACCAGCGCCGCAATGACGGTTCATTCTGGCCGCGCCATGAAGACCATGGCGCGGCTTTTCGTTTGGGAGGTGGACATGTCGGGGCAGTTGCTGGTGCTCAACGAGGTGGATTCCACCCAGATCGAGGCACGGCGGCGTTTCGAGGCCGGAGAAAACGGGCCGTTGTGGGTGCTGGCGCGGCGGCAGACGGCGGGGCGTGGACGGCGCGCCCGCAGCTGGGAATCTCCTTCGGGCAACCTGCACTTGTCGTTGCTGTTCAGGCCGGAGGTGCCGCTGCGGCGCTGGCCGGAACTGTCGCTGCTGGCATCGCTGGTGGCGGTAAAGACCATCGAACGGCTGACGGTGCAGGCAGGCAGGCGCGATCTGCGCGAGGCGCTGGCGCTGAAGTGGCCCAATGATGTGCTGCTGAACGGCTGCAAGCTGGGAGGCATTTTGCTGGAGACGGTGCAGGCGGTGCATGGCGCGTCTGGCGCCACGCCCCCCTTGCCGGATGCTCCGGCCCCCGGCCATGGAGATTTGCGCCGCGCGCTCATCATTGGCTGGGGATTGAATCTGGCTGCTGCCCCACCACCGGAACAGGTGCGCTGGCCGGCCACCGCGCTGGCGGAAACAGGACTTGAGGTACACCCCGGCCTGGTGTTCGAAACATTGCGGGATGCCTTCTGGCGCTGGTATCAGGTGTGGCAGGCGCACGGGGTGCGCAACGTGCATCAGGCCTGGCGCAAGCGAGCTTTCGGGCTGGGAGGCATGATCCGGCTGCGGCATGGCGGGGAAGAATTGCATGGGCGCTACGTCAATATCGACCCGTCCGGGGCGCTGGTGCTTCAGTTGGCTGATGGCAGGCAAAGGGTGCTGCACGCTGGCGAGGTGGCGGGGGTGGAGATGAACGAGGGAAAATAATCCGCATGGGTGATGGCAACATGGAGAAGGATTTCGCCCTGCTGCCGCTGGGCGGCATCGGCGAGATCGGCATGAACCTCTATCTCTACGGCTGGGGCAACGGCTTCGACCGGCAGTGGATCATGGTCGATTGCGGAGTAATGTTCGGCGGACCGGAAACACCGGGCGTGGACATCATCGTGCCGGACATCTCCTTCATCGAGGAACGCCGCAAGGATCTGCTGGGCATCGTCATCACCCACGCGCACGAGGATCACATCGGCGCCATTCCATGGCTGGCACACAGGCTGGGCGTGCCCGTATATGCAACGAAGTTTGCGCTGCTGCTGATGGCCCGCAAGCTGGAGGAGTTCGGGCTTGAGGAAGAGGTGAAACTCGTCGAGGTGAAGCCCGGCGAGCGCTTTCAGCTCGGCGAAATCGGGGTGGAATATATCTCCGTTACCCATTCGTTGCCGGAGCCGAACATGCTGGCGCTGCACACCCCCGCCGGAGTGGTGGTGCATTCCGGCGATTTCAAGATCGACCGCACGCCCACCATCCCGCCAGCATTCGGCTTCGACCGGCTGCGCGAGCTGGGCAATGCCGGGGTTCAGGCGCTGGTGTGCGATTCCACCAATGCCATCAAACCGGGGCGCTCGCCGTCGGAAGCGGAGGTGGCGGCCTCGTTGCAGAAGCTGATCGCCGCGGCGCCGCACAGGGTGGCGGTAACGACCTTTTCCTCGCACGTGGCGCGCATCAAGGCGGTGTCGGAGGCTGCCGCGCAGACCGGGCGCGAGGTGGTGGTGGCGGGCTTCGCCATGCGCCGGGTCATCGAGGCGGCGCGCGAGGTGGGGCTTCTGGACAGCTCACATCGTTTTCTCGACGAGGAGGCCTTCGGCTACCTGGAGCGCGACAAGGTGGTGCTGCTGTGCACCGGATCGCAGGGCGAGCCGAACGCGGCGCTGTCGCGCATTGCCGATGATGCGCATCCGCGCATCGCACTGGAGGCGGGCGATCAGGTGATCTTCTCTTCCTTTACCATTCCGGGCAACGAGAAGGCGGTATTTGGCATTGTCAACCGGCTGGCCATGCTGGGAGTGGAGGTGATCCTCAACACGCCGGAGCGGCTGGTGCATACCTCCGGCCATCCGCGGCAGGAGGAGCTGAAGGAATTGTATGACCTGCTGCGCCCGGAAAAACTGGTGCCGATGCATGGCGAGTTCCTGCACATGCGCGCGCAGCAGAAGCTGGCCCAGGCGCATGGCATTGCCGATACGGCGCTGATGGCCGATGGCGAACTGCTGCGGCTGGCGCCGGGGCCGCTGGAGGTGCTGGGCGAGGCAGTTACCGGCACGCAACACGTGGATGGCAGGCTGCTGGTGCCGGGCTGGAACGGGCCGGTGAAGCAGCGGCGCAAGCTGTCATATGTGGGAGTGGTGGTGCTCTCCGTGGCGCTGGATGCGAAGGGCAACGTGCGCGGTGCGGTACAGATGGTCAGCGAAGGGCTGCCGGAATTCACCGCCGATGGCGAATTGCTGGAGGATATCCTGCTGGATGCGGCGGATGCGGCGCTGGACGGCATGGGCAAGGGTCGGCGGCGCAACGACGAGACGGTGATCGATACGTTGCGCCTGGCGGTGCGCCGCGCGGCGAAGGCCGAATGGGGCAAGCGCCCGGTGGTGCATGTGCTGGTCAACCGTGTCTGAGAACGCAGGCGAACGAGAACCATCCACAAAGGCAATGCCTGGGCAGGAGAAACACGCTACTTGGCGCAATGGAAACTGCAAGGCTTCGAGTTCATCTCAATATGCCCCCGGCTCCTGCCCTTTCACCACCATCGGCAATCCGGCGATCATGAAGACCACCTCATCGGCCACCTGCGCCAGCATCTGATGCGCAAAGCCAGCCTCGTCGCGAAAGGCCCGCGCCAAGGCGTTGTCCGGCACGATGCCCAGCCCCACCTCGTTGGAGACCAGGCACACCGTGCCCGGCAGCGCGGGCAGCAGATCGGCCAGCTCCTCCACCGCATGGGCCACGTCCGTGCCGTGCAGCATCATGTTGCTGATCCACAGGGTGAGACAGTCCACCAGCACGAAGCCCTCTTCCACTGCCGCCTGACGCAACGCGGCGCACAGCTTCAGTGGCTCTTCGACGAGCGACCAGCCGCCACCTTCGCGGCGCCGGCGATGTTCAGCAATGCGCGCATGCATCTCCTCGTCAGCCGCCGTCGCCGTGGCAATGTAGGTGCGCGGGCCATCATGGGCCAGTGCACGCTGTTCGGCATATCGGCTCTTGCCGGAGCGCGCCCCGCCCAGAACCAGAATGACACGAGCCATGCTTGTCCCCCCTGCCGTTTCGGATTACCGGGCGTTTTGCCTTGTCGAAAAAAGAGTGTATCAGATGTGCAAGGCACAATGCCATGACATCAGAACCCGCCGATGAATACATCTTCCGATCAGCCAAACATCGCCATCATCCATTCCCCTGCCCCGGAAGCCCGGGCGGCGGCGGAAGAACTGCGCGCGCGCTACGACACGGTGGACGTGGACGAAGCCGACGTGGTGGTGGCGCTGGGCGGCGACGGGCTGATGCTGCACACCATGCACGAGCTGCTGGGCACCAACAAGCGCATCTTCGGCATGAATCGCGGCTCGCTGGGCTTTCTGATGAACGAATACCGGCCCGATGGACTGTTGCAACGCATCGCCAACGCGGTGGAGACGGAAATCCACCCCCTGCGCATGCACGTGCTTGACAAGCGCGGGCAGGAGCACGAGGCGTTGGCCTTCAACGAGGTATCCCTGTTTCGCGAGCGGCATCAGGCGGCGAAACTGAAAATCTGCGTGGACGGCAAGGTGCGCATGGAGGAGCTGGTATGCGACGGGCTGATCATTGCCACGCCCGCCGGTTCCACCGCCTACAACTTGTCCGCCCACGGGCCTATCCTGCCCATCGATACGCCATTGCTGGCGCTTACCCCCATCAGCCCGTTTCGCCCACGGCGCTGGCGCGGGGCCATCATCCCCGATACGGCGAAGGTGTGCGTGGAAGTGCTGGAAGCGGAAAAACGCCCGGTGGCCGCGGTGGCCGACAATCGCGAATATCGCGATGTGCTGCGTGTGGACGTGTGGCAGGAGAAGGACAAGGCAGCGCATCTGCTGTTTGACCCGGAACGCTCGTTGAGCGAGAAGGTGATTGCCGAGCAGTTCCGCTACTGCGACTGACGGGAAGACAGCGCCGCCGCCATTCCCGTGGCGAGGACGCCAGCCAACAGAAATGTGATTTCGCCACAATCAGCCCGCCCTGTAAGCTGATGGTGGAGCTTGTCGTGTCCGGCATCCGATGCCGGCATACAACATTTTTTGCGCCATTCCGGGAGATTTTCACATGCGCATGTCTGGCATATCCGAATCCGTTTCGCGTCTGTCCTTTCCACGCCTGTCCTTTCCACGCCTATCCGTTTCGTGCCAATCCGTGGCATTTGCCGCCCTGTTGACCATGGCAGCCATTGCCGCCCAGCCCGCGCATGCCGAACAGCCCGGTGGCAACAGCAAGAAAGCCACCGGCTTGCCGGTGGTACAGGTGTGGAAATCGCCCACCTGCGGCTGTTGCAGCAAATGGATCGATCACATGAAAGAGGCCGGGTTCACCGTGAAGGCCAGGGACATGGACGATATCACCATGGTGAAGCGGCTGGCCGGTGTGCCGGACAACATGGCTTCGTGCCACACGGCGGTGGTGAATGGCTACGTCATCGAAGGACACGTTCCGGCGAAGGATGTGAAGCGCCTGCTCAAGGAGCGCCCGCAGAACATCACGGGGCTGTCGGTTCCGGGCATGGTTTCCGGTTCGCCGGGCATGGAGAATGGACGCGTGGAGCCTTATGACGTCGTGAGTTTCGGCAACAATGGCGTGCAGGTTTTCTCCAGCTACCGCTAGGCTCAGGCCCCATAAATTTTCACGCCATCTGTGGCGTTTATGCTTCATCTCAGCGCCCTTGCACCCTTGGAAATACCTTCAGGTATTACCTGCGGGCGCAAGAGCGCTGATATTTCGCCTGAACGCTACATCTGGCATGCCTCTTTATGAGGCCTGAGCCTAAGTCGTCGCACTGCTGGTGGCAACAGGATGGCCATCGGCGTTCAGCAGCACCACCTCGCGGCGCGGATAGGGAATGGTGATGTTGTTTTCCTTCAGTGCGTCCCATACCAGGAACAGCACATCGGAGGAAAACTTGTTGGGCCCGTCATCCAGCCCCTTTACCCAGAACTCCACGGCAAATTTCACGCCGTGATCGGCAAAGCCGCGCAACTCGCAGTCGGGCCGCTCCGGCTCGGTCAGCACGCGTGGGTGCTTCAGCACTGCCTGCTCGATGATCGGCGGCACCTTGTGCAGGTCGGTCTCGTAGCCAACCATGAACTCCACTTCGTAGCGCTGGCGCGGATCGTCGTGCGTCCAGTTGATGAAGCGCTGGGTGATGAAGCGCTCGTTGGGCACGACGATTTCCTTGCCGTCGAAGGTTTCCAGCACGGTGGAGCGAATGTTGATGTGCTTGACGATGCCGGCCTTGCCGTCTTCCAGCTCCACAAAGTCGCCCACCACGATGGAACGCTCCATCAGCACGATGATGCCGGAGATGAAGTTCGCGGCGATCTGCTGCAGGCCGAAGCCGAGGCCCACGCCCAGCGCGCCGCCGAAGATGGCGAGCGCGGTGAGATCCACGCCCAGCACCTGCAACAGCAGGATGAAGATGATGAAATACAAGACGATCTCGAACAGACGCGCAGCCAGCTCGCGGATGCCGCGGTCGAGTGTTTCCTGCTTCTGGATGGCATTGCGTCCGGCTTCCGAGGTGATGCGGCCAATCCAGAAGAACAGTCCGCCGAACACCGCCGCCTTGATGAGGAAATACAGCGACAGGCGAATGTTGCCCACGCTCAGGGAGATGCCGTCGAGAAAGGCGACAACGTCATCATACCAGCCGAAGACATGCAGCGTGGCCACCGGAATGCCGAGCCAGATGGCGGCGCTGCGCAGCATGGGGTTGGTGATGTAGAGGTTGATGGCGGTATACAGCAGCCAGACCAGCACCGCACTTTGCGCCAACCGCGCCAGCCAGCTTGAGCCAACGGCGGCATCCAGCACCGTAACCGCCACGGCCAGCAGCGCCACCAGCACCAGCGGGCGCATCAGCCCGCGCAGGCTCTCCACGAGCTGCCCGGCGCGGCGAAAGATGCCCCTGCCCTTCTCCGCCAGGCCCAGCGCGTCGATACGCCTGTTGATGATGCGTGCCAGCAGGGGCGCGGCCAGCCAGGCCAGCACGACAGCCCCAGCCTGAGAATAGAACTGCGGGGAAGTGGCCCAGTTCAGCAGCGTATCGAGTATCTGGTCGCGCCATTGCGGCCATTGCTGCAGGAAGTTGTCGAGATATTGCTGCATGGAGTTGTTTTGTCTGCACTGCCCCCGGCGCTCACCCCGCGCGGCACCCTACCCTTCTCTCCCGCATTCAGCAAGTATCCTCACCGACCAGAACAGGGCAATCGCATCTGGGACATTTGAGATGGGCGGTTTGATGAAATGCTCGCCCTGCTCGTCACTGCCGGACTTGATCCGGCAGTTCAGACTGGTGGGTTCAGGCATCTGCCACTCTGGATACCCGGGTCAAGCCCGGGCATGGACACGAAATGGAGACATTGCCACACACATGTAACGTCCACTGATGCCAAATACGATTGCTCTGCTGGCCAGGGGTTCGCAACGTCTGCAAAAGTCAAACCCACAACGTGGGATGCAAGGTGAGTTCACGGATCCGCGTTGATGGGAGAGCGCGAAAGGAGCCATGCACTCGCTTACGTCCGCAAAAGTCAAACCCACAATGTGGGCTGCAAGGTGGATTCACGGACCTGCGTTGATGGAAAAGCGTGAAAGGAGCCACGCACTCGCTACGTTCACAAAAGTCAGACCCACAATGTGGGCTGCAAGGTGAATTCACGGGCCTGCGTTGATGGAAAAGCGTGAAAGGAGCCACGCACTCGCTACGTTTGCAAAAGTCAGACCCACAATGTGGGGTGCGGGCGGGGGGAGTTGAACCCCCACGGCCATGTGGCCTGCGGATTTTAAGTCCGCTGCGTCTACCGATTCCGCCACACCCGCCGTCGAGGGAAACGGGGATGGTCAGAAGGCCATTACCTCCGCGGTAGTGGCAAAGCCGGGCAATGGCGGCACGGCGGCGTCGTGATGATCGACGTGGGAGATGGCCTTGCCGCGGCGGGTATAGAGGCGAATGCGCGCGGCGTTGGGCGGGCCGAACACGCAGACGAGACGGCCCAGATCCTTCAGTTGATCGAGGAGCTTGCCGGGCTTTTGCTCGATGCGCCCATTGACGATGATGACGTCATAAGGCGCCTCGCGGCGAAAGCCATCGGTATGCGGTGCGGTGAACACGGCAGCGTTGACGCACTCCAGCGCTTCAAGGTTGCTGGTGGCCTGCTCGGCCAGAGTCTGATCGTGCTCCACGGCGATGACCGACTGCGCCAGGCGGCAGAGAATGGCGGTGGAGTAGCCACTGGCGCAGCCAACGTCCAGCGCACAGTCGGTGGGCGCGATGTCGGCCAGTTGCAGCATGCGCGCGAAGGTCAGCGGTTCCATGAGGAAACGCCGGGCACCGGTTTCGTCGGTGCCGATGAACAGGTCTTCGTCGATGTAGGCCAGCGAGCGCATGTGCTCTGGCACGAAATGCTCACGCGGCACCTCCTCCATGGCGGCGATGACACGCAGGTCGAGCACGCCACCGGGGCGGATTTGCGAATCGATCATGCTGCGGCGGGCACGGGCGAAGTCGGTCATGGATGATCTCCCCTATCCGTGATGGGTGTGTTTATGCCCCGATGCGGCACGCAGGGCAAGCACCCCCTTGCCGCACGGGCGCGCAGGCCGCAAGATGGCGGCTGGAGGAGAACCCGGAAGGAGGCGGCAATGACGGCGGAGAGGGCGCAAACGGCGCCAGAAGTGCTGGGGCTGATCGGCAACACGCCGCTGGTGAAGCTGCGGCGGGCATCGGAGCTGACGGGCTGCGAGATTTACGGCAAGTGCGAGTTTCTCAATCCCGGCTATTCGGTGAAGGATCGCGCCGCACTGTTCATCATCCGCGATGCGCTGAAACGCGGCCTGGTGGAGAAAGGCGGCGCGGTGGTGGAAGGCACGGCGGGCAACACCGGCATCGGCCTGACGATCGTGGCCAATGCGCTGGGGCTGAAGAGCGTCATTGTCATTCCCGAGACGCAATCGCGCGAGAAGAAGGAAACGCTGCGCGCGCTGGGCGCGCAACTGGTGGAGGTGCCGGCGAAGCCCTATCGCAATCCCAACAACTACGTGAAATATTCCGCCCGGCTGGCCGAGGCGCTGAAGGATGCCTTTCCCGGCGGGGCGTTCTGGGCCAACCAGTTCGACAACGTGGTCAACCGCCGCGCCCATGAAGAGACCACGGCGCGGGAGATCTGGCGGCAGACGAGGGGCAAGGTGGATGCCTTCATCTGTGCGGTGGGCACCGGCGGCACGCTGGGCGGTGTCTCCGACGGGCTGAAGGTGAAAAACCCGGATATCGTGATTGGCCTGGCCGACCCACATGGCGCGGCGCTCTACAGCCATTACACCAGCGGTGAGCTGAAGGCGGAGGGCAGCTCCATCATGGAGGGTATCGGCCAGAGCCGCATCACGCAGAACCTGCAAGGTGCGAAAGTGGACTGGGCCTGCCGCGTGTCCGATGCGGAAGCGCTGGAAGTGCTCTACGAGCTGGATCTGCACGAAGGCATGCTGCTGGGTGGCTCATCGGGCATCAACATCGCCGGGGCGATGAAGCTGGCGCGCGAGCTGGGGCCGGGCAGGACCATCGTTACCATGCTGTGCGATCCGGGCCTGCGCTACATGTCGAAACTTTACAACCCGGACTTCCTGCGCGAAAAGGGACTGCCGCTGCCGCCGTGGACGCAAGCCGCCGGCCCGGCATTGCCGGAGGTGTTCGAGCCGGAGTCAGATGGCTGACATGTTGCTCAAGGAATCTCTTGCAATACCATGAACAAGAATGGAAAAAGCGAATGGATCGTCAGCCCGCAGTGGCTGATGGAGCACCTCGGCGATGACAATCTGGTGGTGCTGGACGCCAGCTGGATATTGCCGGAGGAGACAGCACCCGGCAGCACTCCGCGCGAGGAGTTCGAGGAAGAACACATTCCCGGCGCGCGGTTCTTCGACATCGACGAGGTGGCCGACAAGGAGGCTCCCCTGCCCCACACCGCGCCCGATGCAGAGACGTTTGCCAGGGCCGTGGGCGGCATGGGCATTTCCAACGACAGCTTCGTGGTGATCTACGATACCTACGCGCCATTCGCCGCGCCGCGGGCGTGGTGGCTGTTCCGGCTGTTCGGGCACGATAATGTGGCGGTGCTGAACGGCGGACTGGAAGCCTGGCAACTGGCTGGCGGCGCGGTGGAAGAAGGGCCTGCGAAGCCGCGCGAACCAGCCATCTTCGCCCCGCATTTCCGCGCCGCACTGCTGGCCGATGCCGAACAGGTGCGGCAGGCGCTGGAGAAGGGGCTGGCGCAGGTGGTGGACGCGCGCTCGCCGGGACGTTTCTCGTGCAGCGAGGAGGAGCCTTACGAAGGCGTGCCTTCCGGGCGCATGCCGGGGGCGCTGAATGCGCACTATGCGCGCTTCCTGAACGTGGACGGCACGCTGAAGGCGTCGGAGGAGCTGCGCCGCGAATTCTCGGAAGCGGAGGTGGATCTCGACAAGCCCATCATCTTCACCTGCGGCTCTGGCGTTACGGCCTGTCTGCCGGCGCTGGCGGCGGCGGTGCTGGGGCATGATGACTGGGCGGTCTATGATGGCTCGTGGCGCGAATGGAGCGCCCTGCCGGATGCGCCGAAGCTGCTAGGCTCTGTGGACGAATTTTATCCAGATGAAGGCGCAGACGAGGGCAAGCATTGATGCGAAATTGGCAGCTGTTTTCTCGCAGCGCAGGGCAATTCTCTTGAACCGTTTGATTTTCCCGAACAGCTGCTCGATGCGCG
>JAJRRZ010000279.1 GCA_024279045.1 Alphaproteobacteria bacterium | reverse complement strand
TGCTGAAAGGCCAGGACGAGCAGGGCCGCCGCTACGAGATCCGCGCCGCCAGCAGCCTGCGCGACGAGAACCGCAAGGGAACCGTTTTCCTCGACAAGGTTTCTGGCCGTATCGATGCCAGCGACGGCGTGCCGATGATTTTCAGCGCCGAACGCGCCGAGGTGGACGAAAAAACCCGCGAGGTCGTGCTCATCGGCCAGGTGCGCATCGAAAAAGCGGGCAAGTGGCAGCTGCGCGGCGAGCGGGTGATCTTCAATCCGGACAGCAACGACCTGCGCGCCGATACCCCCGTGGTGGTGCGCATGAACAGCGCCGTCATCGAGGCTCCCGGCATGCACACCCGCAACGGCGGCGCGGTCATCGTCTTCAATGGCAAGGTGCGCACTCGATTCGAGACAGCCGGCGCGGCTTCCGGGGAGGCTCCCCTGCAAGACCGGCCCAGCCAACGGCCCTGAACCGGCATGCAGGCCTTTACCGAGCATATTGTCGACATTGCAGCCCTGCCAGCGCTGACAACGTTTGGCGCCGGCGCGCGGGCCGTCGCCGGGTGTGGGCAAGGTGAACCGGCAATGCTGAACGCCGCGCAGGCCTTGCAGCGGTTGCAGCAACAGCCGCATTTGCTGTGCCATGCGCCGATGCTGCTGGCCCGTCTGGGCCGCATCGCCACCGGCCAGCCCGCCACCAGCGCCGCAACGCCCGCCTCGGGCGCGCGGCATTACGACGTGGCGGAGCTGTTCGCCTTCGTCATGCCGGCGGTAGCCGTGCCGCCGCTGGTGTCCCGCTTCGGCGCCGTGCTTGGGCTGATGCTGGACGATGACGACCCGCGCACGCTGCACACGCTGGCCGAGGCGCTGCTGCAACGGCTGGCGGCGCGCGAGGCACCCGCGCCCGATCAGGCCGCGCAACTGGCGCGCATGCTGGCGCGCGCAGGCTGGCCTTGGGCGCGGGCCGTGCTGCGTGCGCTGGGCGTTGATGACACGCTCCGGGACAATGCCGCGAACGGCGCGGGGCAGGGCGCATCTTTGGCAACACCGGGCGCGGGGCTGTTCGAGACCAATGCGCTCGCCGCCTGGGAGCGGCTGCCGGAGTGGGAGGAGAACCCGCCCGCGCCGCCACCTGGCCAGCAGCCGGTGCAGCCGCAAGAGGCGGTGCGCGAGTTGCGCCGCATCCTCGGTGCCAATGCCGAGCAGCGCCCCGATCAGCACCGCTACGCGGCGGAAGTGGCGCAAGCCTTCGCGCCGCGCCCGTCAAAGCACGAAAACATCACCCTGCTGGCCGAGGCCGGCACCGGCCTGGGCAAGACGCTGGGCTATCTGGCTCCCGCCGCGCTGTGGGCGCGGCGCAACGCGGGTAGCGTATGGGTGGCCACCTACACGCGCAACCTGCAACGCCAGTTGCTGGCGGAGGCCGCCCGCCTGTGGCCGGAGGAAGCCGTGCGCCGCCGCCGCGTTAGCGTGCGCAAGGGGCGCGAGAACCATGCCTGCCTGCTGAACATGGAGGAAAACATCGGCCAACTGGCGGGCAGCGGCCCACGTGGGCTGCTGCTGGCGGCGCTGCTGGCGCGCTGGCTGCTGACCACGCGCGACGGCGACATGGTGGGGGGTGATTTTCCCGCCTGGCTGATGCCGCTGCTCGGCGGCGAACGGCTGGCGGCGGCCACCCCGGCGGCGCTGGGGCTGACCGACCGGCGCGGCGAATGCACCTATGCCGCCTGCCGCCATTTCCGCAAATGCTTCATCGAGAAGGCCCGCGTACGCGCCGAGCGCGCCGATGTCGTCATCGCCAACCATGCCGTGGTGCTCACGCAGGCGGCAATGAGCGTGCTGCTGGGCGAAACCACGCCACATGAGAAACTGGACAGGCTGGAGCTGGCGCGCCTGGTGTTCGACGAGGGGCACCACCTGTTCGATGCCGCCGATTCGGCCTTTTCCGGCCATCTCAGCATGCTGGAGGCGGCGGAGATGCGGCGCTGGATTCGCGGCGCGGAAGGCACGCGCCGCCGTGGCCGTGGCCTGCGAGAGCGGCTGGGGGATCTGCTGGGCGGCGGCGGCACGCTGGCTGGCGGGCTGGAGGTGTTGCAGCAACTGGAGGAAGCCGCCCGCGCCCTGCCCGCGGAGGGCTGGCGTGCGCGCCTGCAAGGCGGCGCACCGGCAGGCGTGGCGGAGGCCTTCTTCGCCCATGTGCGCCAGCAGGTGCTGGCCCGCAATGCCCGTCGTAATCGGATCGGCAATTCTCCCGCCGATAACTCCCCCGCCAGCAATCCTCCCGCCTACGGGCTGGAGGCCGATTGCGAACCGCTCATCGATGGCCTGGCGGCAGCGGCGCAAGCCCTGCAGCAGACGCTGGCCACCGTGCAGGCGCATATGCACCATCTCGCCACGATCCTGCTGGCGCGGCTGGAGCAGGAGAGCGCCACCCTCACCAGCAGCGAGCGCAACCGCCTGCAGAGCATGGCCCGCGCGCTGATCCGCCGTGGTGAACTGGTGCTGGCCGGCTGGCGCGCCATGCTGCAGCGCCTGGTGCATCCGCCCGCGGACGGCAGCGCGGCGCGGGATCTGTCGGACAGGCAAGGCGAGGACGGGCAGAATGCCGCGCATGGCCGCCGCGCCGACAGCATCGTCATGTGGTTCTCCATCGATTACGCCCATGGCCAAGAGCATGACATCGGCCTGCATGCGCATTGGGTGGATCCCACCATTCCGCTGGCCGAATGCGTGCTGCAACCCGCCGATTCGGTGGTCATCACCTCCGCCACCCTGCGCGACGACGTGGCGGCGGATGATGGCGGCTGGCAGGGCGCGGAAGTGCGCACCGGCGCAACCCATCTGCCGTGGGTGGCGCGGCGCGCGGGCTTTCCCTCACCGTTCGACTATGCCCGCCAGGCGCGGGTGTTCGTGGCAACCGACATCGACCGCGAAAACATCGATCAGCTTGCTGCCGCCTGTCGCGAACTGTTCATTGCCGCCGGTGGCGGGGCGATGGGGGTGTTCACCGCCATCTCGCGCCTGCGTGCGGTGCACCGGCGCATTCTCGCACCGTTGGCGCAAGCCGGACTGGAGCTGTATGCGCAGCATGTGGATGCGATGGATACCGGCACGCTCATCGACATGTTCCGCGCGCGGGAAGATGCCTGCCTGCTGGGCACCGACGCGGTGCGCGACGGCGTGGATGTGCCGGGCCGCTCGTTGCGGCTGCTGGTGATGGACAGGGTGCCCTGGCCGCGCCCGACCATTCTGGAGCGCGCCCGCCAGCAGGCCTTCGGGCGGCAGCGCTGGACGGACATGCAGGTGCGCCTGCGGCTGCGCCAGGCCTTCGGGCGGCTCATCCGCAAGGCTGATGACAGAGGCGTCTTCGTGTTGCTGGACAACCGCCTCTCCAGCCGCTTCCATCCGGCCTTTCCACCCGGTGCCTCCATCGAGCGGCTGGGCCTGGCGGATATCATCACCCGCACCCGCGATTTCCTGCAGACATGATCAACCCGTCCGCCAGCCCGCAGCCCGATTTTTCCTGAAGAAAAGTATTTGTGGCCGACACTGTTGACCACAAAACACCTTTCTTCACGATCGACTGGCCAGCCGGACGGTCGAACCTGCGGTTTCGCCTACTGCCGCTTGTCGTCCACAGCCTCTGGCGGACAGTCCGAACGCACGATGAATACATCCATCGGCGCATGCCGCACCACCCGCGCAGCATTGGGGCCAAGCAGGTAGTCCTGCATGTTGGGCCGGTGCGACGCCATGACGATCAGATCGGTGCCCAGCCTTTTCGCCACCTTGATGATCTTGTGGTAAACGCTGCCCACGCTCACCCAGGCCTCGGCATCCACATCGTCAGGCAGATATTTCGCCATCCATTTCTGCAATTCCTCTTCGGCCTTGCTGCGGGCTTTCTTTTCGAAATCCGGCGGGAAGAAGCTGCCCACCACCGGCATGCCCATGTCGGGAATGACGGTCAGCACATCCAGATGCGCGCCGCTGTTGCGCACCATGTTGAGCACCACAGGCAAGGGCTTTTCCCAAGTGCAGGGCTCCCCCAGATCGATGGGCAGCAGGATCTTGCTGTAGATGGCTTCGCTCATGATCTTGTCCTCCCGGGCTGGGGTTCAGGCGGCGGCTGCAGCGGCCTGCTGCTTGCGGCGGCGCGAGAGTTGCGCCAGCATCACCAGCCCCAGCAGCAGCGCGGCGGGGATGTAGAACACCTCCTTGGGCAGGCGCTTGGCGGGTTCATAGACCTTCACGATGACCACCGGCTTGTCGCCATAGAAATCGAATTGCTTCGCCAGGTCGAAATACGGCGTGCCGGGCATCGGCTCTTCCAGCTTCATCACCTCGCCCTCGCGGGTAATCATCAGGCCAGACTTGTTCAGCCGTTCTTCAGGCGTGGCGCCCTTCTTTACCTCCACGTTGAGGTAGGTGCCCTTGATGCGGTCGGGATTGTCGTAATCCGGCCCTTCCACGCGAATGCGCAGCAGCCCGTTTTCCGGCGTCTGTTCCACCAGCTTCAGGATTTGCGTGCCCGGATGCTCGATGAACGGCGGCTGCACCATGTCCAGCCAGAAGCCGGGGCGGAACAGCGTGAAGGCGATCAGCAGCAGCGCCGCCGTCTCCCACAACTTGTTCTTCACGAACATGTAGTTCTGCGTGGCGGAGGCGAACAGCAGCATGGCAATGACGCCGACGATGAACACCATGATGCCCTTCCACAGCGTTACGTCGATGAGCAGCAGCTCGGTGTTGAACACGAACAGGAAGGGCAGAATGGCGGTGCGGATATCGTAGGCGAACCCCTGAATACCGGTCTTGATGGGATCGCCGCCGGAAATGGCCGCGGCGGCGAAGGCGGCAAGGCCCACAGGTGGCGTGTCATCGGCCAGGATACCGAAGTAGAACACGAACATGTGCGCCGCCACCAGCGGTAGCAACAGGCCGTTCTGCGCCCCCACCGAGATGATCACCGGCGCCATCAGCGAGGAGACGACAATGTAGTTGGCCGTTGTCGGCAGCCCCATGCCGAGGATCAGGCTCATCACCGCCACCAGCAGCAGCATGAGGATCAGCGAGCCGGCGGAGAGATATTCGACGAAGGAGCCGATGACCTGATGCGCGCCTGTCAGGCCGATGGTGCCGACGATGATGCCGGCAGCAGCCGTGGCCACGGCAATGGAGATCATCGAACGCGCGCCGGCAATCAGCCCGTCCACCCACTGCGCAAAGCCCTGCCGCAACTGTTGCGCCAGGCGCAGCTCGCCGCGGAAGAAGGCTTTCAGCGCATGCTGGGTGAGCGCAATGAAGGTCATGGCCAGCACCGCGTAATAGGCAGCCGTTGCGGCGGAGGTGCGCTCGATCATGATCATCCAGATCAGCAGGATGATGGGCAGGATGAAATACAGCCCCGTGATGGCGACATCGCCCGCCCGCGGCAGTTCGGTAATCGGTGCATTGGGGTCGTCAACGTCGAGGTCGGGTTTTTTCGATGCCAGCCAGGCCAGCACCAGATAGGCGGCCAGGAACAGCACGATCACCGTGGAGGTGGTCATTCCGGGAAAGACGGTCTTGATCCATCCCAGGCCGTAATACACCAGCAGGAACAGGATCATCGTGGCCAGGAAGCCGCCGACGAACAGCATCAGCGATTGTGCGAACGTGCGGCCTGTTTCGGGTTTCGGCAGGCCTTTCAGCCCCAGCTTCAGCGCCTCCAGATGCACGATGTAGACCAGCGCGATGTAGGAGATCAGCGCCGGCACGATGGCATGCCTGATGAGATCGAAATAGGATATGCCGGTGAACTCGGCAATCAGGAAGGCCGCCGCCCCCATCACCGGCGGCGTGAGCTGGCCATTGGTGGAGGAGGCCACCTCCACCGCACCGGCCTTTTCCGGCGTGAAGCCGGTGCGCTTCATCAGCGGAATGGTGAAGGTGCCGGTGGTAACCACGTTGGCAATGGACGAGCCGGAATACAGCCCCGACATGGCCGATGCCACCACCGCGGCCTTCGCCGGGCCGCCGCGCAGGTGTCCCAGCAGGGCGAAAGCCACCTTGATGAAATAGCCACCGGCTCCCGCCTTTTCCAGAATGGCGCCGAACAGCACGAACAGGAAGATCAGCGTGGTGGACACTTCCAGCGGCTTGCCGAACACGCCTTCTTCCTGCATCCAGAAGTGCCACATGGCCTTGCCGAAGCTCGCACCCTTCCACTGGATGACCTCCGGCACCCAGGCCTTGTCGCCGAAGAACACATAGGCCAGGAACACCGAGCAGACGATCACTAGCGGCAGCCCCAGCGAGCGCCACGTGGTGAGCAGTATCAGCGAGATGCCCAGCGCGGAGATGACCAGATCGGTGCTGGTGGGCAGTCCGGCGCGTTCGGCGATGGCGGTGGCATTGAGCACGCCATAGAGCGTTACCACCACGCCCAGCGCGGCAAGCAGCCAGTCATACCAGGGGATGCGATCACGCGGGGAGGACTTCAGCAGCGGATAGGCCATGGCCGCCAGCACCAGCGCGAAGGCCAGATGAATGCGCCGCGTCTTCACCGAGCCCATGTAGAAGGCAATGTCCAGCCCGATGGCGCGCGCCCATTCCTGCAGCAGGGCGGGCAGTGGCGAGGCGATGTAGATCTGGAACAGCGACCAGGCGATGCAGATGCCAAGAAACACCTTCGCCTGCCAGCCGACGGGGTTGCGCGCGCCGGAATCCACCTCCGCCGCCAGCTCTTCCGCGTCGAGCTGATGCACCTTGCGCTCGCTGGCCATGATCTCCCCCTCCCGGTCTGTTGTTTTCCTCTCTGTGTCCGCATACGAAACGCGGCACGAGAAGTGCGGCAGCCGTCCTCCCAAACGGTTGCCGGCGAAGCGGTCGTTGCGGGCCGCCCTTGCGTCATGCAGGCCGATACGCGTGCTTATGTGCCTTCATGGCGAAAGGACGGGCGCGAGAAGAGCCCGGTAACGGCTCTTCCCGCAACCCGTGATCAGGCGAAGCGGCTTACTTCAGCCAGCCGCGCTCTTTGTAGTATTTCACCGCACCGGGGTGCAGCGGCGCGGACAGCGAAGCGGAGATCATCTCTTCCGGTTTCAGGTGGCTGAAGGCCGGATGCAGCTTCTTGAAGGCATCGAAGTTGTCGAACACGCTTTTCACCAGCGCATAGACGACATCCTCCGGCACCTTGGCCGAGGTTACCAGCGTGGCGCGCACGCCCCACGTCGGCACGTCTTCCTTCTGCTGCGGATACAGGCCGCCGGGATCACCGACAGGCTGTAATACGGCGTTTTCTTCACCAGCTCCTCGATCTTCGGCGAGCGGGCATTGACCAGGTGGGAATCGCACGATGCCAGCGTCTCCTGCGTCAGCGCGGAGGGATGGCCCACCAGCCAGAAGTAGGCGTCGATCTTGTTGTCGCACAGGGCCTGGCCGGTCTCGGCGGACTTCAGCTCCGCGGCCAGCTTCAGATCCTCACGCTTCCAGCCCAGCGTTTCCTCGATGACTTCCCACGTGCCGCGCGTGCCGGAGCCGGGGTTGCCGATGTTCACCCGCTTGCCCTTCAGGTCGAGGATGGTCTTGATGTTAGCATCCTTGCGGGCAACGATGGTTACCGGCTCGGGATGGATGGAGAATACCGCGCGCAGTTCCTTGAAGGCACCCTTGTCCTTGAACTTGGAGGTGCCGTTGTAGGCATGATACTGCCAGTCGGACTGCGCCACGCCGAACTCCAGCTCGCCGGCGCGGATGGCGTTGATGTTGTAGATGGAACCGCCGGTGGACTCCACCGAGCAGCGGATGCCGGTTTCCTTGCGGTTCTTGTTCATCAGCCGGCAGATGGCGCCACCGGTGGGATAATACACGCCGGTGATGCCACCGGTGCCGATGGAAACGAACTTCGTCTCGGCATTGGCCGTGCTGCCAAGCGTGGCAAGAGCCATGGCGGAAGCAGCCGCAATGCTGAAGGCAAACCTTTTCATGATGTCTTGTCCTCCCTGTTTGCCGATAAGGTTGAAGAAAGTTGTTGGCGGGATGCACACCCCGGCGCGGGCAGTGCCCACCCGCCGGAATGGCTTCAGGAAACCAGCTTATTGCCAATTTCC
>JAJRRZ010000278.1 GCA_024279045.1 Alphaproteobacteria bacterium | reverse complement strand
GGTGCGGTCGGTGCCGACGATGACCATGTCCACCAGCCCCTGCTGCATCAGGTGGCCGCCAGCATTGTCGACGATCAGCCTGTGCTCGATGCCATGCGAGGCCATTTCCCAGGCGGTAAGGTGCGCACCCTGATTGCGTGGACGGGTTTCGTCTACCCACACCATCACCGGCAGACCCTTCTCGTGCGCCTTGTATATCGGCGCGGTGGCGGTGCCCCAGTCCACCGTGGCCAGCCAGCCGGCATTGCAATGGGTAAGGATGCGCACCGGCTCCTGTGCGGGCTTGCGCGCGGCAATCTCCGCAATGAGTTTCAGGCCATGCTCGCCGATGGATTCGTTGATGGCCACGTCCTCCTCGCAGATGGCCTCGGCCTCGGCGCGGGCAGCGGCGGCGCGCCCGGCCTCGGGCAGCGCCAGCAACACGCGCAACATGCGCTGAACAGCCCAGCGCAGGTTCACCGCCGTGGGGCGCGTGGCCAGCAATTCGTCCGCCGCGGCGCGCAGGTTGGCCTCGCCAGCATCGCGCGCAGCCTCGCTGGCCAGCCCCCAGGCGGCGGTAGCGCCGATGAGCGGCGCACCACGCACCCACATCTCGGCAATGGCGGCGCAAAAGTCGTTCAGTGCGCACAGCTCGACAACCCGGAACTCGTGCGGCAACCAGCGCTGGTCGATGATCTTCACCGCCGCGGCATCGTCATCGAACCAGATGGAGCGATAATGCACATCCCCCACGCGCATGGCTTCAGACCCTCCCCTTCGTGCTGGCGCATCTCGTGCGAACCGGCCCCATTGCACCACACACCAATGTCATTCTGCCGCCTCACGCATCTTCTCGGGCAGCATCAACCAGTGGTCGAGGAAGGAGTCCAGCCAGCACGCCACCGGCGGGTCGTATATCATCCTGTCCTCGAACAGCGAGCGCCGCGGCCTCGCACCGGGCATGTCCAGCTTGTCCGCGGCGCGCACCGTCCATGCATGCAGCATGGCGGTGGTAACCTCCGGGTGGAATTGCAGACCGAAGGCATGCCCGGCATAGCGGAAGGCCTGATGCGGAAAGTGGCCGCACCCTTCCAGCAACAGCTCCGCCCCGGCGGGAATGTCGAAACCTTCCGCGTGCCACTGAAAGACCTTCTCCGGCCAGCAGTCCCACAACGCACGCCCGGCGGCGGTGGGGCGCACGGGATAGTAGCCAACCTCCCACAGGCCTTGCGGATGTGGCGCAACACGCGCGCCCAGCACCTTGGCCAGCATCTGCCCACCCAGGCAGATGCCGATATAGGGCTTGTTTTCGCGCAGCGGCACGTCGAGCCAGTCCAGCACCGCCCGGTAATGCTCGCAGTCATCATTCACCGAGCCGGGGCCGCCATAGACAATGACGCCACGATGCTCCGCCAGCGTGGACGGCAGGGCATCGCCAAGGACGGGATAGCGGATGTCGAGATCAAAACCGCGCTGACGCAGCCACAGGCCGATGCGCCCGGGGCTGGAGGTGGGCTGATGCAGCACGATGAGAATGTTGCGCGGATGGGACATCGGCCCCTTCCCGATATGACGCGGCCAGGACATGCGCCTTGCCCGGAATCATGTAGCCGGCCCGGGAACATGCACCTGCATTGGATGCATGCTGCGCATGTCATTTCAACAACGCTGCTTGCCCGCGCCCATGATGCTTGTCAAGCCGGGCTGGCCAGGCTTGCCATCAGGCGCGCTTGCGTTGCTGCTGT
>JAJRRZ010000277.1 GCA_024279045.1 Alphaproteobacteria bacterium | reverse complement strand
GACGCACTGGGCTACAAGTATCACTGGGCGGTGGCCGACTACCTGCAGCGCGCCGCGCGCCACCTGGCCAGCAGGACGGACGTGGAGCAGGCCTATGCCGTGGGCCAGGCCGCCGTTGAGAAGGCGCTGGAAGGCAAGAACTCCATCATGCCGACCATTGACCGCGTCTCCTCCAGCCCCTACAAGTGGGAAATCGGCGAGGCCCCGCTGGAGAAGGTGGCCAACGTGGAGAAGATGATGCCGCGCGAGTTCATCAGCGAGGACGGCTTCGGCATCACCGACGCCTGCCGCGAATACCTCATCCCGCTGATCCAGGGCGAAGACTACCCGCCCTACGAAAACGGAATGCCCAAATACGTAACCCTGAAGAACGAGCTGGTGGAAAAGAAACTGCCAGCCTTCGAGGTGTGATAAGCCCACTCGAACAATGGCTCGATAGCAAACCAATAACGGGACGGGGTTTTCAACCCCGTCCCGAACGTTTTGAAGCACCTTGACAGCACAGACGCAAGAAATGTTGCGGAAGGAAAAATGATATCCTTCCGGCAATAGTCATCACTGACTTTTTATCATGGGATTGGCCATTCAGGCCTCGCTGGCCAGCGGTTCAATATTACGCACGAGTGCATCCGCCAAAGCAAAATGAAGGCCCCACGCAAGCTGAGGCCCCCATTTGCACAAGACGCACAGTTTTCCGGGAATTGACGCTATTTGCATGACAAGCAAGAGATGGACCTGCTGACCTCATTGCCTTCTGTCTGCATGGAAAGTCAATCGAACATGATGCGTGTGCCCAAGGATTTCAGAAATTGTGCCATCCATGCCGGATGCGCTGGCCAGGCCGGGGCGGTGATGAGGTTGCCATCGGTGTATGCGGCATCAATAGGAATATCGGCATACAACCCGCCCGCCGCCTGAAGGTCAGGCGCACAAGCCGGATAGCACGACACGTTGCGTCCCTTCACGATATCTGCCGCAGCAAGGATCAGCACACCATGGCAGATGGCGGCGATGGGCTTGCCTTGCTCGTTGAATGCCTGCACCAGTTCGATAACCTTCGGATTCAGCCGCAGATATTCCGGTGCTCGTCCGCCAGGGATGACCAGAGCATCGTAATCATCCGCCGAGACAGTGTCGAAATCGGCAGTGAGTGTGAAATTGTGTCCGGGCTTTTCCGAATAGGTTTGATGTCCCTCGAAATCGTGTATCGCAGTGGCTATCTGTTCCCCAGCCTTCTTGTCGGGACAAACGGCGTCCACCTGATGACCTACCGCCAGCAGTGTCTGGAAGGGTACCATCGTTTCGTAATCTTCGGCGAAATCACCACACAGCAGCAAGATCTTCTTCGACATGGCACTTTCTCCCCATGATGATGATGATTGTTGCATGCCATGCCATACTAACATCATTTCTCCCGTTCCCGCAGATGCAGGCGGCGCAGGATGCGCCCCTTGCGCACGTCGAGGATGACGATCTCGCGCTGCTCGACTCCCAGCAGCCGCAGCGCCAGCAGGTTGCCGTCCAGCCGCATCTCTTCCACCACCGCGCCGCGTGGCACCGGCAGGGTCATTTCCGCCGCCGTGGCCGTACCTGGCGCCTTGCCGGAGGCGCGCATGATCACCGTGGCCACCAGCACCGCCAGCCCCGCCACCAGCAGCACGCCAAGGCCAACAACAATGAAGGTGAGCACCCGCACCTGGCGGCGGTC
>JAJRRZ010000016.1 GCA_024279045.1 Alphaproteobacteria bacterium | reverse complement strand
GGCATGGCCGGCATCACCACCGAAATCCGCTCCGCGCCACCGTTTTATTTCGCCGAGGATTATCACCAGCAATATCTGGCGAAGAACCCCGGCGGCTACTGCGGCCTGCGCGGCACTGGCGTGAGCTGCCCGCTGTGATCCACCCGCCGCAGGCCAGATAACACCGTGCCGCCACCCCCAGCCTTGGGGGTGGCAGCCACGTTGGCCGGATTGCGCCTGGTGCAGAGGCCGTGCAAGTTCATGGATCTTGGCTTGGGCCTGGTTCAGGCCAGGTTCAGGCTTGGCTCGGCCCTGACTCAGCCCAGGCTGGCGCAGAAGCGCTGGATGCGCTCACAGGCTTGTTGCAGCGCTTCGGTGGAGGTGGCGTAGGACACGCGGAAATTCGGCGAGGTGCCGAACGCCGCGCCATGCACCGCGGCCACGCCTTCCGCCTCCAGCAGAGCGGTTACGAAATCCTCGTCTGTCTCGATAACCTTGCCATCGGGCGTGCGTTTGCCAATCAGCCCGGCAATAGACGGATAGACGTAGAACGCACCCTCCGGCCTGTGGCAGGTGATGCCCTCTGCCGCGTTGAGCATCTCCACCACCAGGTCGCGCCGCTCGCGGAAGGCCGTGCGCCAGTCGTCAAGGAAATCCTGCGGCCCGTTCAGCGCCTCCACGGCAGCCCACTGGGAGATGGAGCAAGGGTTCGACGTGCTCTGCGACTGCAGCTTGGCCATCGCCCGCACCAGCTTCTCCGGCCCGCCGGCATAGCCGATGCGCCAGCCGGTCATGGAATAGGCCTTCGACACGCCGTTCACCGTCAGCGTGCGCTCGTGCAGCCCTGGCTCCACCTGCGCTGGCGTGGCGAAGACGAAATCGTCATACACCAGGTGCTCATACATGTCGTCGGACATGATCCACACCTGCTCGTGCCGCAACAGCACGTCGGTCAGGCCCTTCAGCTCCTGTGCCGAATAGCCCGCGCCGGAAGGGTTCGACGGCGAGTTGAAGATCAGCCACTTGGTCTTTTCGGTGATCGCCGCTTCCAGCGCTTCCGGGCGCACCTTGTAGCCATCTTCCGCGGAGGTCTCCACGATCACCGGCTTGCCGCCCGCCAGCAGCACCATGTCCGGATAGCTCACCCAGTAGGGCGCGGGGATGATCACCTCGTCACCAGGATTGATGGTGGCCAGCAGCGCATTGAACAACACCTGCTTGCCGCCGGTGGAGACAATGATCTGCGGCGCGGTGTATTCCAGCCCGTTGTCGCGCTTGAACTTGTCGATGATCGCCTGCTTCAGCTCCGGAATGCCATCGACAGCGGTGTATTTCGTCTCGCCGCGATCAATCGCCGCCTTGGCCGCGGCCTTGATATGATCTGGCGTATCGAAGTCCGGCTCGCCAGCGGAGAGCGAAATCACGTCGCGCCCCTGTGCCTTCAGCTCGCGGGCCTTCTGGCTCACCGCCAGCGTGGCGGAGGGTTTCACCCGCCCCAGCGCATCGGAAAGAAAGCTCATCGGTATCATCCCCTCGTGCAGCCAATGCGGCCTGTTCCACGGAACACCCCGTCCGTGGCCAATCCAGTGTCCGGCAATAAGCACAAGCCACCGCGCGCGGCAAGGCCATGGTTGGTGATGAACCTGTTTGCCGTGGTGAAAGACCGAGCCGCCACCACCGCGCGCGGCAGGGCCTTGGCGATGGCAGAGCGCCGCAACCGGCCCGGACGGTGTGCCCGAGGGGGGTGTGCACCGCGCAGGGATGTCAAGGAATATGAAGAGATGTGAAGGGGTGTGAAGGCATGTCATGCAGTGCCGCGCTTGCCCAGCTCCTTGACCAATCACCTTGTGCGGCATCCCGCCCTGCGGTTTAATGTTCCGCAAGGCAGGTGCGCAACAGGTGAGAGCGACATCGAGCAGGGAGGGTGAAACCATGGCAGGCAAGACTGGCGACAGAGTTGGCGGCCCCCGCTGCATCGCGCTGCTGGGGCCGCAGGGCAGCGGCAAGACCACACTGCTGGAGGCCATTCTGCACCGCACCGGCGCCATCTCGCGCATGGGCGATCCGCAAGCTGGCACGGCGGTGGGTGATGCTTCCGCGGTGGCGAAGGAATTTTCCGGCGGCGTGGAGCCGAACGTCGCCACTTGCGAGTTCCTCGGCGATACCTACACCTTCATCGACTGCCCGGTTCCACCGAGTTCGCCGGGCAATGTGCGCAGCTCCTGCCGGGCGTGGATGCGGCGGTGGTCGTCGTCGAGCCGGATCCCGCCCGCGCCCCGGCGCTGCAATTGATACTGAAACAGCTCGATGCGCTGAACATCCCGCGCCTGCTGTTCATCAACAAGATCGACACCGCCCAGGAAAGCGTGCGCGAGTTGCTGCAAGCCTTCCAGCCCGTTTCCGAACAGCCGCTGGTGCTGCGCCAGATCCCCATCTGGAAGGACGGCATTGCCATCGGCACCATCGACCTGGCGCTGGAGCGCGCCTACATCTATCGCGAACACGCCGAGGCGGAGGTGGTGGACATTCCGGCGGACGAGATCGAGCGCGAGAAGGATGCGCGCTTCGAGATGATGGAAAAGCTCGCCGATTATGATGACGAGCTGCTGGAAACGCTGCTCTCCGACATGGAGCCGCCGACGGAGAAGGTGTTTGAGGATCTGCGCCAGGAAATGCTCGACGGCGTGGCAACGCCGGTGCTGCTGGGCTCGGCAGCCAACGAAAACGGCATCCTGCGGCTGCTGAAGTCGCTGCGCCATGATGTCGAAGGCGTTGCCGCCACCTGCCGGCAGCTGGGCATCGATCCCGATCAGGGCGCCGCCAGTGGTTACGTGATGGCCGCCTTTTACATGCAGCAGGGCAAGATGGCGCTTGCCCGCCTGTTCACCGGCACGCTGAAGGAGGGCGAAACCATCCACACCGCCGATGGCGATGAAGCGCGCGTCGGTGGCCTGTTCCGCCTCGTGGGGCAGGAGGCGACAAAACTGGGCAACGGCCTTGTCGCTGGCGATACGGCGGCCATGGCCCGCACCGATATCCGCCCCGGCACGGCTTTCGCCACCGCGGCCGAAGCAATTCCCGCCATCGACGCGCCAAAGCCGCCGCAGCCGGTCTATGGCCTGGCCTTGTCGGTGCCCGACAGCAAGGACGAGGTGAAGCTCTCCGATGCGCTGAACAAGCTGCTGGAGGAAGACCCCTCGCTGGCCGTGGAGCACAATCAGGACACCTCCGAGCTGGTGCTGTGGGGGCAGGGCGAGATGCACCTGCGCGTGGCGCTGGACAAGCTGCGCAAGAAGTTCGGAGTGAAGGTGGAGGCGCGCCCGCGCTCCATCGCCTTCAAGGAGACCATCCGCAAGCCCGCCAAGGCGCGCGGCAGGCACAAGAAACAGACCGGCGGGCATGGCCAGTATGGCGACGTGATCCTGGAGATCAGGCCGCTGGCGCGTGGCGAGGGGTTCCGCTTTAGCGAGACCATCCACGGCGGCGTGGTGCCGAAACAATATATCCCGGCGGTGGAGGCCGGTGTCATCGAATACAACCACGCAGGGCCGTTGGGCTTTCCGGTGGTGGACATCGCCGTGAATCTGGCCGATGGCAGTTATCACACGGTGGATTCCTCCGAGCTGGCCTTCAAGATGGCCGCGCGGCTGGCCATGGCGGAAGCGATGAAGGATGCGCAGCCAGTGCTTCTGGAGCCGATCGTCAAGGTAACCGTGTTCACCCCGCAGGAGGCCACTTCGCGCATCGTGCAGATCATCACCGGCCATCGTGGGCAGATCCTCGGCTTCGAGCCACGCGAGGGCTGGCCCGGCTGGGACAGGGTGGAAGCGTTGATGCCGGAGATGGAAATCGGCGAACTGATCAACGAGCTGCGCTCCGCCACCGCCGGCGTGGGCAGCTTCACCTGGGCCTTCGAGCATCTGCAGGAGGTAACCGGCAGGCTGGCCGAGGACATCATCCGCACGCACGGACGCGCTCCGCAGGCGGCGTGATGCCTGTCGCCCGTCATCTGCGGATGGCCACCATTGGACAGTTTGTCTGATGATTGCTTGAAGCCCCGAGCCGGCACTCCTATCATTTCGGCAGACTCTGGTTTTTCATTCCGGCAGACCCCGGTTTTGCCAAAAGGAGTGCTTGTGTGGGTCATGGCGATTTTCCCGTCTTGCACGAATGGATCGTGCTGCTGGTTGCCATAGGGGTGGCCGTGCCGTTGATGCGGCGGCTGAATGCCTCTTCCGTATTGGGTTATCTGCTCATTGGTGTGGTCATTGGCCCCTGGGGGCTGGGCGCCCTGGCCGAACAGTGGCCCTGGCTGGGGTGGATCACCATCCAGAACAGCGCCACCATCCGCCTGCTGGCAGAGCTGGGGGTGGTGTTTCTGCTGTTCATGATCGGGCTGGAACTGTCCATGGACAAGCTGCGCGCCATGGCGCGCCTGGTATTCGGCCTGGGCGCAGCGCAGGTTGTGTTCACGGCGGCAGCCATCGCGGTGCTGCTGTTTGGCGTGGCGGGGCTGACGGGGCAGCAAGCCTTCATCATCGGCGCGGCGCTGGCGCTGTCATCCACTGCCATTGTCATGCACATGCTGGTGGAAGAACGCCGCCTGGCCACGCCGGTGGGGCGCGCTGCCTTTGCCATTCTGCTGTTTCAGGATCTTGCGGTCGTGCCCATCCTGTTTCTGGTTGGGGCTTTTGCGGACAACAGCGGAACCGGGCTTTTCGTCTCGCTGCTGTTCAATTTCGGCAAGGCGGCGCTGGCCATTGTGCTGATCATGGCGCTGGGGCGGTTGCTGGTGCGTCCGCTGTTGCGTTTCGTCGCTCAGGCGCGGCAGCGTGAATCGTTCATGGCGGCGGTGCTGTTGCTGGTCATCGGCACTGGTGTGCTCACCCATTCCGCAGGCCTGTCCATGGCGCTGGGCGCCTTTCTGGCAGGCCTGCTGCTGGCCGAAACGGAATACGCCCACCAGGTGGAGGTGGACCTGGAGCCATTCAAGGGCCTGCTGATGGGAGTGTTCTTCACCTCCATCGGCATGAGCCTGAATCTGCCCGCCACGCTGGAAAACTGGCATGTTCTGCTGGTGGCCGTGGCGCTGCTGGTGGTGTTGAAGGCCATTATCCTTCTGGTGCTTGGCCGGTTGGCGGGGCTGGAGCATTCCACCAGGGTGGAAACAGCCCTGCTGCTGGCCCATGGTGGCGAATTTGCCTTCGTGATCCTTTCCCAGGCCATTGCCTTGCAGGTGCTGCCGGAATCGCAGGCGCAGTTCTTCATGGTGGTTACCACCATCAGCATGTTCCTGCTGCCGTTTCTGGCGCGCTTGGCCAACTGGGCCGGCAGGCGCTTTCTGCTGGCCGACATGCGCAGGAAAGCTCCCTTGCCCACACAGGAGGAGCTCGGCGGCCTGCACGATCATGTCATCATCGTCGGCTATGGTCGCGTGGGGCAATTGCTGGCCGATGTTCTCAGCGAACAGCACATCCCTTTCGTGGCCATCGACAATGATCCGATCATCGTCGCCAATTGCCGTCAGCAT
>JAJRRZ010000276.1 GCA_024279045.1 Alphaproteobacteria bacterium | reverse complement strand
CGCTTTGGCATCAAGGGCGAGAAAAGCACCACCAGCGCCTGGCAGATCCTGCGCCGCGAGTGGTATTACGTGCTGCCGCTGGTGCTCATCACGGTGCTGATGCTGATGGGCTATTCGCCCAGCTACACCGCCGTGCTCGGCATCATCGCCTGCATTGCCATCAGCTGGGTCAACCGGGACACCCGCATGGGACTGAAGGAGTTCGTCGAGGCAGCCCGCGAAGGCGCGGAAAACAGCCTGAAGATTGGCGCCACCGTAGGAGTCATCGGCATCATCATCGGCGTGCTCACCTATAGCGGGCTGGTGCTCACCTTCGCCGATATCATCATCGAGCTGGCGCGCGGACAGTTGTTCCTCACCATCCTGTTCATCGCCCTGGCCTCGCTGGTGCTGGGCATGGGCGTGCCGGTAACCGCCGCCTACATCATCACCGCCGTGGTGGCCGTGCCGGCGCTCACCCAGCTTGGCGTGCATCCGCTGGCCGCGCACATGATCGTCTACTGGCTCAGCCAGGATTCCAACGTTACCCCGCCGGTGTGCATCGCCGCCTATGCCGCCGCCACCATCGCAAAGGCGGATATGTGGAAAACCGCCTTCGTGGCGCTGAAATTCGCCAAGTTTCTCTACCTGGCGCCTTTCATCTTCGGCTACGTGCCAGCCTTTTCGCTGAACGGAACCACGCAGGATATCATCATCACCTTCGTGCTGGTGGCCATCGGCACATGGGCCTATTCATGGTTCCTCAGCGGCATCTGGCTGGACTGGTTCAAGAAAGGCGAAAAACCCCGCAAGCACACCTGAACGCCCCACATCCGGCGGCAATACAGGCAACAACTGGTGTGCATCTTCCCTTGCCTGGCAATCGGGCGTGTGCACCGCGTAGTTGCCGCGCAGCTTGATTTCCCCGCCACGCAACGCCATATACTGGCGCAGGCAATGAATTCACGCCGCGCCATGCCCGCTGGCATCCGCGGTCCGGCAGGGAGACGCCGCATGAACGAGGCAGTCAACGCCAGCACCCCCGACAGTCCCGCGCATCATCTTGATCTCGAAAAGGAAATAGACAGGCTGCGCAAGGACAGGAATGCCGTCATCCTGGCCCATTACTATCAGGACCCGGCAATCCAGGACATTGCCGATTTCGTTGGCGATTCGCTCGATCTCTCGCGCAAGGCGGCGGAGACGGATGCCGACATGATCGTCTTCTGCGGCGTGCGCTTCATGGGCGAGGTGGCGAAGATCCTCAGCCCCGAAAAAAAGGTGGTCATCCCCGACATGCAGGCCGGCTGCTCGCTGGAGGAATCCATCTCCGCCGATGATCTGCGCGCCTTCAAGGCCAAGCACCCCGACCACCTGGTGGTTACCTACATCAATTCCTCCGTGGAGGTGAAGGCGGAGTCCGACTACGTGGTAACCTCCGCCTCGGCCATCGACATCATCAACGCCACACCGGCGGACAAGCCCATCCTCTTCGTGCCCGACCGGCACCTGGGCCGCTGGCTGGAGAAGGTAACGGGCCGCGAGATGACCCTGTGGCCCGGCGAATGCATCGTGCACGTGGAGTTCACCACCGAGGCCATCGAAGGCCTGAAGACGAAATACCCCGATGCGAAGATCGCCGTGCATCCGGAAAGCCCCGAACCGGTGGTGGACATGGCCGATCATGTCGGCTCCACCCGCTCCATCATCGACTATGTGGTGAAGACCGACGCGAAGCGCTTCATCATCGGCACCGAAACGCACATCCTGCACCAGATCCGGAAGCAGGCGCCGGACAAGGAGCTGATCCCCCTGCCCGGCTCCAATGACACCTGCCAGTGCGCCACCTGCCCCTACATGGCGCTGAACACCATGGAGAAACTCTACCTGGCGCTGAAAGACGAGCGCCCGGAAATCATCATCGACGAAGACCTGCGCCGCCGCGCCCTGCTGCCCCTGCAGCGCATGCTGGACATTTCCGCCCGCGCGCAGGCCAAACGCGCGGCCAGGGAAGAGGCCGCATGAACGACACGGCAGCCGACAACACCGGCAGCGCCCTGCTGGCCGATGCCGAGCGGCTCATCCGCGCCGCGCTGGAGGAAGACCTGGGCCGGCTCGATGCAGATGCCGACATCACCTCCGCTGCCGTCATTCCGCCGGACATGACCTTTACCGGCACCATCACCACGCGCCAGCCCTGCACCGTCGCCGGGCTGCCCTTTGCCCAGATGGCCTTCGCCATGCTGGACGAGCACATCTGGTTCATTCCCGCCACCGTCGATGGCCAGCGCGTGCCGGCCGGCAACATCCTGGCCCACGTGCGCGGGCCGGCGCGTGCCCTGCTGGCGGCGGAGCGCACGGCGCTGAACCTGTTGCAGCATCTCAGCGGCATCGCCACGCGCACCCGCGCCTTCGTGGAGGCCATGCAGGCGGCGGGCGAAACACAGGCAAAACTGCTGGACACCCGCAAGACCATTCCCGGCTTGCGCCGGCTGGAGAAATACGCCACCCGCATGGGCGGGGCGCACAACCATCGCTTCGGCCTGCATGACGCCATCCTCATCAAGGACAACCACATCGCCGTGGCCGGCTCCGTGGCCGAGGCCGTGCGCCGCGCAAGAGCCGCCGGGCATGCGCAGGTGGAGGTGGAATGCGATACCCTGGGGCAGGTGCGCGCCGCGCTCGATGCCGGAGCCACCCGCCTGTTGCTGGACAACATGCCGCCCGACATCCTGCGCGAGGCCGTGGCGCTGGTGGCAGGCCGCGCCGAAACGGAAGCCTCCGGCGGCATCACGCTGGACACCATCGCCGAAGTGGCGCAAACCGGCGTGGACTACATCTCCGTCGGCAGCGCATTGACGCTCTCCGCCCCGGCCATCGACATCGGCCTGGACTGGCACCAGCACCCCTGACAACACACCGCATCAGGCCCGGGTGCGGTGGACAATCCGCACCAGATGTTTGCAGATGCTATTTCACGATTTTACCATTCAGACGGGCGGCGAGGTGCACCATGCCGATTCCCGCGCTGGTGAACAGTTGGAAGATCACAATGAATTACTGGACGGAATTGAGCATCGACTTCGCCAATCAGCGCAATTATCTGGATGAACTGTTTCGCGTCTATCCCACTGTTCCGGAAGGGCTGCGCAAGCTCGATGAAAAAGTCTGGCGCAGGGTGGAAGAGGCATTCGACCGGAAAGACAACCCTGGGCTGATCCATGCTTTGCTGGATTGCGATCTCTTCCCCATCAAGGATTCCTACGTGGCCTTTCTCAGGCGAGACCGCTCAGCCATTGAAAGGAACCCTCAAACCATCAACAGACTGTGTGGCCGCCTGTATGAAATGGGGCTGGACACAATTTACGCCAAATGCACCGAGCCGAAGGAAACCAACAGGCAGATCGGCCCTTTGTTCCGCAGATGGGTCAGAAACAGCGGGCTAGGCTCTGTGGACGAATTTTATCCAGATGAAGGCGCAGACGAGGGCAAGCATTGATGCGAAATTGGCAGCTGTTTTCTCGCAGCGCAGGGCAATTCTCTTGAACCGTTTGATTTTCCCGAACAGCTGCTCGATGCGCG
>JAJRRZ010000275.1 GCA_024279045.1 Alphaproteobacteria bacterium | reverse complement strand
TGCCGGGCTGCTGATCACCACCGAGGCGATGATCGCCGAGAAGCCCAAGGAGGAGAAGGCCCCTGCTGCCGGTGCGCCGGACATGGGCGGCATGGGCTTCTGATCACGCCGCAACACGCTGGTTGTGCGACAACCGCAAAACACACGGGCCGCGCCACCACTCGGTGGCGCGGTCCTTTTTTGCTTTGATTTGTGCATCGTGAAAAAAGTCTTGTGGCCGATGCCGTCGGCCACAAGATACTTTTCTTCAGGAAAAATAATGCGTTGCGGCGGCGCTGTGTCCGCACCCTTGCGTAGTCGAAATCTTCAGGCTGCGCGCGAGGATGACTGCGCCTCGGTGAGCAGGGCGTAGAGCGTGCCGGCATCGCGCGTGGCGCGCAGCTTTTCCACCAGGGTGGCATCACGCAACACGCGCGAGATGCGGGCCAGCGCCTTCAGATGATCGGCCCCGGCTCCCTCCGGCGCCATCAGCATGAAGACAATGTCCACGGGCTTGTGGTCAAGCGCATCGAAATCCACCGGAGCAGCCAGCCGGGCGAACACACCCATGACTTTCTCCACGCCCGGGAAGCGCCCGTGCGGAATGGCAATGCCGCCACCCAGCGCCGTGGAGCCGAGGCGCTCGCGCTGCATGAGCACGTCGAAGATGACGCGCTCGTTCAGCCCGGTCATGCCTGCTGCATGCGCCGCCAGCGCCTGCAAAACCTGGCGCTTGCTGCCTGCCTGCAGCACCGGCAGCACATCGGCGCTGGAAAGAATGTCCGACAAATCCATGCGATTTCCCCAATCCGTGGCAAGCCCCCGTCGGCTGGCAAGCCGACGGGACAGGTCATGGTGCAATACATGGCCGGTTTCATGGCGGCATCATGCCGATTTTCCGGCCAGATGCGCAATTGCTGCAGCGGCGGCCAGTGGCCGATGGATTGCGTCTACTGGCGGCACGGGCCGGGATCGACCCAGGCGACGTGGCCGTCCTCGCGCCTGTATACCACGTTTATGCCGCCGTGCGCGGCGTTGCGGAACAGCAGAAATGCCTGCTCCTGCAGCTCCAGTTGCATCACCGCCTCGCCAGGCGTCAACTCGGCGATGTGCTCCTCTGTTTCGGCCACCACGGTAGGAACCAGCTCGGCTTCGGCTGCGTCTGCCGTCTGAGGCTCGGCCAACGCCACATCCGCGTCTTCCTCCGGCTCCGGCGCCACCACAAAGCTCGGCGCGGCATGGCGTGCAACCGCCTTCTTGCCACGATGGCGCACGTGGCTCTTCAGCTTGCGTTTGTAGCGGCGCAGGCGCTTCTCCATGCGCTCCAGCGCCTGATCAAAGGCGGCATAGACCTCGCCTGCCTGGCCCTTTGCCTGCATGACCAGGCCGGTGGTCAGGTGCATGACGATTTCCGCGGTGAACATGCTGCGCTGCTTTTCCACCACCACCATGGCGCTGGTTACGCCGTTGAAATACTTGTCCGCCATCTCGCGCAGGCGCGATTCCACGTATTCCTGGAAGGCTGTGCCGATGTCCAGGTTCTTTCCGGTTACCTTGATCTGCATGGCTGACCGTTCTGGTTGTTGTTGCTTGTCAAAATTTTCAATATCCCTCATGGGGCTGTCCCGGCAATCATGCCGGATGCGTGCCAGTGCCATCCGGCATCGCTATGGCCCGCGCCCCCTGCACTGCATGAACGCCTTGCGCATGTTTTCATTATGGCGCATGGGGCAAGGGTTTTCCAGTCATGGAACGAAAATTTCGCAAGCGTGCCGAGGCACACGTTCAATCGCCGGTTTTCAGCAGCAGGCGCTTCTCGCGGCGCCGGGCTGGCGAAGAAGGAATGCCCATGGACTCGCGGTATTTGGCCACGGTGCGCCGGGCGATGTTGATGCCTTCCGCGCGCAGCAGCTTCACGAGAGCATCATCGGAAAGCACCTTGTCGGGCGTTTCGTTGTCGATGAGCTGGCGGATGCGGTGGCGCACGGCCTCGGCGGAAAGTTCCTGCTCTCCGTCAGTGCTGGCAATGGCGGTGGTGAAAAAGTAGCGAAACTCGAAAATGCCGCGTGGGGTGGCCATGTACTTGTTGGCCACCACGCGGGAGACGGTGGACTCGTGCATGCCCAGCATATCGGCCACCTGGCGCAGGGTAAGCGGCTTGAGCCCGGCCACCCCGCGCAAGAAGAAGGCATCCTGGCGGCGCACCACCTCCTCGGCCACGGCAAGAATGGTGCGGGCGCGCTGCTGCAGGGCGCGCACCAGCCAGTTGGCGCGGGTGGCGCATTCGTGCACGAACTGCCTGTCCTTCTCTGCCACGGCAGGTGCATTCACCAAGGCGCGATACTGGTTGTTGACCAGCACGCGGGGCAGGGTTTCGGTATTCAGTTCCACCAGCCAGCCGCCCTGTGGCGCGGCGCGCACGAACACGTCCGGCACCACCACCTGCACCGGTTCATCGCCGAAGGCTGCACCGGGGCGCGGATCGAGCCGTTTCAGGCGCTCCATGAGCGCGGGCAGATCCTCCCGCGCCACGCCGCACAGGCGGGCCAGCCGGACGAAATCGCGCGCCGCCAGCAGATCCAGGTGCTGCAGCAGCAGACTCATGGGCCTGTCCAGTTCGCCCTGCTCGGCCAATTGCAGGCGAAAGCACTCCGTCAGGTCGCGGGCAAAAACACCAGCCGGCTCCAGCGTCTGCAACACGCGCAGCACGCGTTCCACTTCTGCCTCGTCGGCCCCCAGTTCTTCGGCAATGGCGGCCAGTGGCTCGCGCAAGTAGCCGTCGCTGTCCAGCCGCGCGATGAGCTGTTGCGCGATCAGGCGCTGCGCCGGATCGCTCATGGCTAGCTCCATCTGCTCCTGCAGATGTTCGCGCAGGCTCTTCGTTCCGGCCAGGGTGGCCTCCAGGTCGGACAGCTCGCCACTGGCATGCGCCACAGTGGAAGATCCAGCGCCCATGCCTGCCGCGCCACCGGACATGCCCGGCTCTAAGGACATCGCAGCGGCTGGTGCAGTGGGGGCGGCGGGCTGGTCGGAAGGGGCTGTGGCATCGAACATGTCGGCAGGATCGGCGTCCACCGCGTCGAGCCGCGCCTGGCTGGGGGCCGGCTCGGCAAAGGCCTCCGTCAGGCTCTCCTGCCCGGACTCGCCATCGTTTGGAAGGGTGCCTGGCGCAGCGGCATCGGGGCGCGTGGCATCCTCGCGGTTGGCCGCGCGGCGCTCCTCCGGCTCGTCCTCGCGCAACTCCAGCAGCGGGTTGCGCTCCAGTTCCTGCGCAACGAAAGCCTGAAGCTCCATGTTGGACATCTGTAACAGGCGGATAGCCTGTTGCAGCTCCGGCGTCATGGCCAGCGCCTGCACCTGGCGCTGGCTTTGCCGTTGCTTCAATGTCATGCCGCCTTTCGGCATACGCATACTCCCTGAAACCTGAACCACGCCCGCAATATTGGCACGCTTCTTGCTAGCAGGGCCAGCAGATTATATGTACGGTGTTGTTTCATCGTAAACAACACCAAGGCGGCCCTTGCCATGCCATTCATCATCATCGCGCCGCTGAAACTGGCAGCCGAGGTTGTCGCTGGCCGGGCCGATGCCTGGGCCTGTGGTCTGCTGGGGCCAGAGATGGCGCACGCGCACCCGGAACTGCCCAACATGCCACAGAGCCAACGGCTGCGGCTGAGCTTGCATGACGTGGACGGAACGCGGCCAGGCTTTCAGGCCGCCGCGCCGCAGCAAATGGCAGACATGATCAGCTTTGCGCGGCGCTGGTGGCGCGTGGCGCAAGCAGGCAGGGCGGGGCCTTTGCTGGTGCATTGCTGGTTCGGCATTTCGCGCTCGCCGGCGGCGGCCTATGTCATGCAATGCGCGCTGCGCCCGGCGGCGGATGAAATGGCCATTGCGCGGGAGCTGCGGTCGCTGGCGCCATGGGCCACGCCGAATGCACATCTCGTGGCGCTGGCCGACAGCCTGTTGGGGCGCAACGGGCGCATGCAGCGCGCCATTGCCGCGCTTGGCCGTGGGCGCGAGGCGTCCTCTGGCGAGGTTGTACACTGGCCGGTAGCGGGAGGCAAAGCATGAAGGCGATCCTGAAAACCACCGATCTGGTATTGCTGAGCAAGGCCTGCCACCTGCTCAACGAGGCCGGTGTGCCGCACGAGGTGTTCGATGTGCACATCTCCGCCGTGGAAGGCTCCATAGGTGTTTTTCCACGGCGCCTGATGATTGTGCCGGAAGACGAAGCCCGCGCCCGCGCCGCACTGGCGGAACTGTCCGAATATCTTCTGCCCTGCAACTAGGTCCTGTGGACGAAATGATTCAGGTTGACGTCGAAGGATTCCCAGGGAAGCGAACATGTGATTCATGGGGTGCCATCTGATTCCTTCTGCAAGGGAGATGGCATCCATGAGCACACAAATGACAGAACAGGACTGGGAGCTTGCGGTCAGGCTGTTTCGCCAATGCCTGCCGCGTCGGGGCGGCAAGGCGCGTGATGATCGTCTGTTTCTGGAAGCGTTGCACTATTTTGCGACACACAACATCACCT
>JAJRRZ010000274.1 GCA_024279045.1 Alphaproteobacteria bacterium | reverse complement strand
GAACAACGCGCCACGGTGGAAAGCCTGCTGCAACATCGGCGCCCGGTGCGCACGCTGAAGATTGGCGGGCTCGATGAAGAAACCCTAGGCGCGCTGTTCATGTACTGTATGCTGGAAGTCATCCTGCTGGGCTACATGCTGGACGTGGATCCCTTCAATCAGCCGGCGGTGGAGGCATCAAAGGCCATGACGCGCCAGCTGTTGCGTCAGATTCCAGTGCCTGAACTGTAATTCGCTTGTATTGTGCCGTTTTTCATGGAGGCAAGGTTTGCTTTTGCGTGAGTTCGGAAAGGATCGGGTTTCATGAAGCGTGTTTCACGTGGCATACGGCGGGATTTCCTGCTGGATATCGTCGATGCCCTTGCCATGCTGGCGGCTACCTATGCCGCGCTGTATATTCGTTTTGCCCGTTTCGACACTTCTGGAGAGGTGGTCATCTTTCCCATCCTGTCCATGGCGGCAACGTTTCTGATCTTTCATTTCACGGGCGCCAACAAGCATCTCATACGCTATTTTTCCCTCAGGGAATTCCTGTCGCTGGCGGCAGGCATGGGGCTTGCCGTTGCCATGGTCGCGCTGCTGGCCTTTCTGTCGTTTCGCCTCAACGAAATTCCGCGTGGCGTGCCCATATTGCAGTGGATGCTGGCGGTTGGCCTGTCATCCGGCCTGCGGATAGCCTATCGCCTGTGGCATGGCAGCCGACAGTTTCGCATTCGACCAAAACGGCGCCTGCCGCTGCTGATCATCGGCAATACGCCGGCCACGGAAATCCTGTTGCGCATGGTGGAACTGCTGGGGCGCGACAGGTATCACGTGGTGGGCATTCTTGACGAAGATCCGCAACTGCGGGGCAATCGTATCCGTGGTTGCGAGATCCTGGGCCAACCGCAAGACCTTTCCGGCATCTTGTTGCGTTTGCGCGTTCATGGCGTTCCCGTGCGCCATGTGTTGCTGGCCAAAGGAAGGGAAAGCTTCTCGGAAGGCTCCTTGCGTGTCATCGACAAGTTGCACGAGGCCGGGTCGATCGAAGTGCGGGAGTTGCAAAAGCAGCTGTTGCACTTGTTGCCCGCCGACGGGAAACGGGAGGAAGGCGAGGCGGCGGTCATCAAGGACGTTTGCCATGAATTGCCGGAATCCGTGCTGGCGGGAATGGAGGAAAGAATCCGCATTTACGGCCTCAGAAAACGCGTGCTGGACGTGATGGGAGCAACTGCCATCGGCTTGTGTGTCTTGCCGCTGGTTCCCGTCATTCTGCTGCTCTTGTGGCTGAGCCTGGGGCGGCCATTCCTGTTCTGGCAGGAACGCGTGGGGCAGCACGGCAGAATGGTGCGCATCTACAAGTTTCGCACCATGCACATGCCACAGGAGCAGGGAGATGTGGAAGATGCGGCGCGCCAGTGCCGCGTCGGCAACTTGTTGCGACGCCTGCACCTGGACGAGCTGCCGCAGCTTTACAATATTCTGAAGGGAGATATGTCGTTCGTGGGGCCACGCCCCTTGCTGCCCATCGACCTGCCGGTGGACATGCCGGGATGCTTGCGCTTGCGCGCGCTCATGCGGCCCGGCCTGACCGGCTGGGCGCAGATCCATGGTGGCAAGGAGGTGCCGAAGGAAGACAAGGTAATTCTGGACCTGTGGTATCTGAAGAACATGTCGCTGAAGCTGGATGCGCTGATCCTGTTGCACACCGTGCGCGCTGTCATTCACGGATATCGGCTGGCGCCGGATATTATCCGCCAGGCATACGAGGAATTGGGGCTGCCCCTGACCGGCAAAGGCTCGTCTGGCGCGAGCCTGAAAAAACATTTGGATTCATAGGGCCATGAATGTTGACCTGGACAGACTGGCATTGCAGCCAGGTGAAAGATGGTTCGTGGTGCATACTCTGCCTCACCGGGAAGCAGGTGCGCAGGCGCAGCTACACAATCAGGGATTTCGCACTTTCCTGCCACGCATCCGCAAAACGCGCCGTCATGCGCGTCGCTTCGAAAAGGTTCTGGTGCCCTTGTTTCCGCGTTATCTGTTCATCATCCTGAACCTGCAACGCGACCGCTGGCGTTCGGTAAATGGCACATATGGCGTGGCGCGCCTGGTAATGGAGGCCGAACGTCCATTGCCAGTGCCGTTTGGCGTGGTGGAGTCGTTCATTGCATTGGCTGATGCGCAGGGTGTGGTGCATTTTGATCGTGCCCAGCGCTTGCGCCCGGGGCAACGCGTGAAAGTCCTGCAAGGTTCCCTTGCCGATCAGATTGGGTGGCTCGAAAAACTGGATGAGCGAGGGCGCGTGTATCTGCTGATGGAGCTGATGGGCCAGCAGGTGCACGTGAAGATGCCATCTTCACACGTCAGCCCTACTCGATTATAGGGGGCTGGGTTGAATTGACGGGAATATTTGCACTCCGGGATGATCGATTCACCCGGAGTGCGGTAGCATGAGAGCTTGACAACTCAATACTGCAAAAAGAGCCTCGTCATTCAGGAATTCTTCAAGTCATGTCCGGGATTGACCTCGTCGTCATGGCTCGGTGCAGGGAGACTCGGTTCTTGTAGTGGTTCAAGATGCAGGGTAATGATCTGTCGCCACTGGATGGCACAATATTCAGGAAGATATGAATCATGAAATGGCTCATCACCGGAGGCTGCGGATTTCTGGGGCGTGCGTTGGCAAACGACCTTCTCACGCAGGAAGGACATCTGATTCGGATTCTGGACAATCTCTCCGTCGGAACGCGGGACGACCTGGCGGAGGTTGCTCCCTTTTCCGACTGCGATCTCTCGTCCGATCCTCGAGAGTGGACGAAAAGGCTCTCCTTGATCGAAGGGGATATTCTCGATCCGAAAGTGGTCGATTGGGCCGTTTCCGGAGCCGATGTGGTTGTGCATCTTGCGGCCAATACGGGCGTGCCGCAATCGGTGGAAAGCCCGCGCGCCGACTGCGAGGCCAACGTCCTTGGCACGCTGAATGTTCTTGAAGGCATGCGCAAGGCGGGTGGCGGGCGTTTCGTTTTTGCTTCCTCCGGCGCGCCGTTGGGTGAACAGACCCCGCCGTTGCATGAGGAGATGGCGCCTCATCCGGCCTCTCCCTATGGTGCTTCGAAGCTGGCCGGCGAGGGTTACTGTTCCGCCTATTTCCATTG
>JAJRRZ010000273.1 GCA_024279045.1 Alphaproteobacteria bacterium | reverse complement strand
ACCAACCGGCAGGAAGCGGTGCGGGCGCTGGCCGAGCGCTGCGACATGGTGCTGGTGGTGGGCGCGCCGAACTCGTCCAACTCGCGCCGCCTGGTGGAGGTGGCGCGGCGCTTTGGCGCGGCGGCACAACTGGTGGAATCAGCGGCGGATATCGATTGGCAAGACGTGCGTGGCGGCATGACGGTGGGCATTACCGCCGGAGCCTCTGCGCCAGAGGTGCTGGTGCAGGAGGTCATCAAGGCTTTCGCCGCGCGCCATGCAGTGGTGGTGGATGAGCTGAAGTTGCGCGACGAGCACATCTCCTTCAAGCTGCCGCGCGAGTTGCGCCAGCCCGGCGAGGCAGCAGGCACGACGGAAAAGCGGGCGGCAAGCCGGGCTGCAAACCGGACGGAAACGGCATGAGCACGCTGCTGGTGCACCATCCCCTTTGCGAGGAGCATCTGGTGCCACAGGGCCATCCCGAATCGCCACGGCGGTTGCAGGCCATCCTGCAGGTGCTGGGCCATGCCACCTTTGGCGATCTGCTGCGCGCCGAAGCGCCGCTGGCGGAGGAGGAACATCTGCTGCTGGCCCACGATGCCGGGCTGATCGCCGCACTGCGCGAGCATGTGCCGGAAGAGGGACTGTTCGCCATCGATGCCGATACGCATCTCTCGCCGAAGAGTCTTGATGCGGCGCTGGCGGCGGCGGGCGCGGCGGTGTTCGCCACGCAGATGGTGGCCGAGCGCAGCGCCGATAATGCCTTCTGTGCCATCCGCCCGCCGGGACACCATGCCGAGCGCCACAAGAGCATGGGTTTCTGCCTGTTCAACAACGTCGCCGTCGCCGCGCGTTACGCCACGGAGGAGTTGGGTGCGGAGCGCGTTGCCATTGTCGATTTCGACGTGCACCACGGCAACGGCACGCAGGACATCTTCTTCGACGATGCACAGGTGCTGTATTGCTCCACGCATCAGTACCCGGCCTATCCCGGCACCGGTGATGCCTCCGAGACCGGCGCACATGGCAATATCGTCAACTGCCCGCTGCCGCCACAAGCCGGTTCGGTGCAGTTCCGCGAGGCCATGGCCCGGCGCATCCTGCCGGCGCTGGATGCCTTCCAGCCGGAGTTCGTGTTCATCTCCGCCGGGTTCGACGCCCACGCCAGCGATCCGCTGGCCTCGATGAACCTGTCGGAAGAGGATTATGCCTGGATCACCTTGCGCCTGATGGAGCTGGCGGATACCCATGCGCAAGGACGCATCGTCAGCGTGCTGGAGGGGGGCTATGACCTGAAGGCGCTGGCCGCCAGCGTGGCGGTGCATGTGCGGGTGTTGATGGAAGGACGAACGGCATGAACGAGACCGACGCAGGCAAGCCGGTGGAGCAGATGAGCTTCGAGGAGGCCATCGCCGAGCTGGAGCAGATCGTGCAGCGGCTGGAGCAGGGGCAGGTGCCGCTGGCGGAGAGCATCGCCATCTACGAGCGCGGCGCGGCGCTGAAGAAGCACTGCGAAAAGCTGCTGCAACAGGCCGAGGCGCGCATCGAGAAGATCGTGCTGAACGAGCAGGGCGAGCCCGTCGGTGCCGAACCGCTGGACGCGCCGGAATGATGTTGCGCCATGCCGGCGAAAGGTGAGCGCCTGGACAAGGAACTTGTGCGGCGGGGGCTGTATGCCAGCCGCGCGCGGGCGCGTGATGCCATCGTGCGCGGCGTGGTGCGGGTGAACGGCCAGGTGGCAAGAAAGCCCGGCCAGCCGGTGGCGCAAACCGATGCCATCACGCTGGAGGATGCAGCGCGCGGTTATGTCTCGCGCGCGGCGCTGAAGCTGCTCGCGGCGCTGCGTGCCGAGCCGGGCCTGCGCACGGCCATCCATGGCGCGGTGTGCGCCGATATCGGCGCCAGCACCGGCGGTTTCACGCAGGTATTGCTGGAGCATGGGGCGCGCAAGGTATTTGCCGTCGATGTCGGCCACGGGCAACTGCACTCCGATATCGCCACCGATGCGCGGGTGGTGAACCTGCAAGGGCTGAACGCCCGTGCGCTGAGCCGCCATCATCTGCCGGAGCCGCCACGGGTGGTCGTTTCCGATGTGTCGTTCATCTCGCTGCGCAAGGCGCTGGGCCCGGTGCTGGATCTGGCCGCGCCCGATGCCTGGCTGGCCGCGCTGGTCAAGCCGCAGTTCGAGGTGGGGCCGGAACATGTCGGTGCGGGCGGCATCGTGCGCGATGCAGGAGTGCGCGAACAGGCACTGCAGCGGGCAAGGCACTGGCTGGAGGAATGCGGCTGGGACGTGCGGCGTTCCCTGCCTTCGCCCATCACCGGCGCGGATGGCAATGTGGAATACCTGTTGCTGGCGCGGCGCGCCATGCCGCCAGCCACGGCTGACGCACAGCGCGGATGAGCCGCCTATTCCGCCGCCTGTGTGGCAGTTTGTGCGGCGGCATCGCCATCCACCGGCAGCACCAGCATCTCGGTGTTCCGCAGATCGCCGTCGTCGCTGAACTCGTATACCTGAAGCGCCACGTCCGCGCCCAGGTCCTTCGCCGGCCCCTTGCGCAGGTCGGACGCCGCGCACAGCATCGTCCACGCGGGCTTGCCACCTACCTCTCCGGCAATGCGCCGGTGCGCATGGCCACAGGCCACCAGCTTCACGTTGTCGAACCCGGCGATCAGCTCGTTCATCGCCTCCGCCTCGGCCCAGTCCTCGAACTGGCGCGGCCAGGGAATCTCGTGCAGCTCGAAGGGCGGATGATGCATGGACACGATCGCCGGGCGGCCATCCACCGCCTCCAGCATGGCGCGCAGCGCCGCCAGCCGTTCGCCGGGCGCGGCGCCCTTGTTGGTACCCTGCCCCTTGGAGTCGAAACCGATGAAGGTCAGTGGCCCCACCTCCACGGCAAAGTCCAGCGGCGCATCGCGCTCCATGGGCAGAAAACCAAGGTCGCCGAAGGTTTCGCGAATGCAGCGGCGCGAATCGCGATTGCCCGGCACAAACACCCAGCGGCTGTGCAGGCGGTTCAGGTGCTGGCGCGCAATGGCATATTCCTCCGACTGGCCGGTGTTGGCCATGTCGCCGGTAAAGATCACCAGATCAGGCTGCTGTTCCAGTGCGTTGATGGCATCGACATGGTTGGCCAGGTCAGCCTCGCGCCGCGTGCGCAGTTCCGGCGAGGCATCCAGGTGCGTGTCGGTGAAATGAACGATGCGGATCATTGGCAAAATCGCCCCGTTGGCCTGAATGGGTTGCAATTCAGGCCCTTCTACTAGCCGCGCGCGACGGGCTTGAAAAGAGGGGCAGGGCAGCATGCCCGGCCTTTTCCGCTGTCCAGCTATTCAACACCCTGCATGGCGAGGAAATGGGCGGTGGCCATGTCCATGGTGGCGACATGATGTTCCAGCCATGGAATGAACTCCTCGCGCAGGAAGCGCGCCAGCGCCGCGCGACCTTTCGCATCATCGGCAGCGGCACAGGCCCCGGCCACCAGCGGGCGCACGCGATCATGCTCGGCCTTGTGGATGGGATAGGGCGGAAAGCCGTATTGCTCCATCAGCCGTTCCTCGCGGCTGAAGTGCTCTTGCACATGAGCGGCCAGGTCCTCCGCCATGGCTCGCGCCGCTTCGGCATCTTCATCGTCGAGCGCTGCCAGCAGGCGCTCGATCAGCCCCAGTTCCTCCGCGTGGGTGGCGTTCATGGAAGCCACGGCCACTTCCGGCACCTGAATGCTCGGCTCGCGATGTTCGGTCATCATTGCCCCCGTTCGGCAATCATGATTGGCGGCCCATGGTGGTGAATGTTTCCAAATTACACCGCAGCTCCACGCATGGTTTGATCTTCATCAAGCAAGAGCATGCCGTGTCCATGTGCTTCTGCTCTTTATTCGCGGGTGATTTTCGCTATAACGGCGCACGGGTCGCGCCGCCGTTCCGGCGGGGCGGGGCGCGGAGGCTTTCATTCGCAAGTCAGACGGAGGGGAATTTCACATGGCCATACGAGTAGCGATCAACGGTTTTGGGCGCATTGGGCGCAACGTGTTGCGGGCGGCGGTGGAGGCCGGGCGCGATGATGTGGAGTTCGTGGCGATCAACGACCTCGGCCCGGTGGAGACCAACGCGCACCTGCTGCGCTTCGACTCCGTGCACGGGCGCTTCCCGAACAAGGTGGAAACCACGGAGGATTCCATCATCATCGAGGGGCTGAACAACCCCATCAAGGTGTTT
>JAJRRZ010000272.1 GCA_024279045.1 Alphaproteobacteria bacterium | reverse complement strand
GCGCGCATCGAGCAGCTGTTCGGGAAAATCAAACGGTTCAAGAGAATTGCCCTGCGCTGCGAGAAAACAGCTGCCAATTTCGCATCAATGCTTGCCCTCGTCTGCGCCTTCATCTGGATAAAATTCGTCCACAGAGCCTAAGCCTCTTCCAGCCCACGCAGGTAGCGGGGAATGGCGCGCTGGTAATCCTCCGCGTTCTTCACGATGGCGGCGACCTGTTCGTCGCTCACTTGCCTGACCACCTTGCCCGGCACCCCCAGCACCAGCGAGCGTGGCGGAATCTTCTTGCCCTCCGGCACCACGGCGCCTGCGCCGATGATGCACTCATCACCTACCTCCGCGCCGTTCATGATGGTCGCGCCCATGCCCACAAGCACATTGTCGCCAATGGTGCAGCCATGCAGGATCACATTGTGCCCCACCACCACGTTTCTGCCCACCGTGGTAGGGCAGCCCCAGTCGGTATGCACCACCGAATTGTCCTGAATGTTCGAGCCATCGCCAATGCGGATGAACTCGTAATCACCGCGCAGCACCGCGCCAAACCAGATCGATACCTTGCGCCCCAGCGCCACCTTGCCAATGACCGAAGCCGTCGGCGCGATGAACGATTCACCACTCGGCGGCAATTGTGGACGGTGCCCGTCCAGAACATAGATGCCCATGATCATTCTCCATTGCCGGGGAAAACGTTGGAAGAGCCACTACCCGAACCATCCGGCGCCTGCGCGGCGGCAGGCACGCCACCGCCCAGATCCAACGCCTGTGCCTCGATGAGATCGGACAAACGCGCCACCAGCGCCGCACCGGCAGAATCATACATCCTGAACGCCCGCCCCTGAAGCTGCTGACGCAGTTTTTCCGCCAGATTCGCATTCTTGCCCGGCTGTGCCACCCGGCCACGCAGCCACCACCCGGCATCACCGCCCGCGCCCTTGCGGTGAAATACCTCCAGCGCCACTTCCAGCCCGTCGCCTGTGCGCACCTTCACCTGTGTCACCTGCTTGCCGCCTGTCAGGGTATCCGCCTTGCGCACCTCCTCGAAGCGCAGGTCGCTCAGCGCCAGGTGCAGTTGCCGCAACATCGAGGCCCGGGGCTTCGCTCCCGGCGGAGCATCGGCCAACCGCAATGGCAGTTCTGCCCAGACATCGTCCTCGCCGGAGGTCGCGGCATCTGCCGCTGCCTTGCCAAGCAGGCGCACTTCCTCGCCATCGCGTCGTATAACCACCTCCGCCAGATCATCTTCCGCCAGTTTCAGCAGGGAGGTATCCGCCCAGGCGGTGAGCCGCGTGGATGGCCGCACATGGCCTTCCACCAGCCAGGCGCGCTTGTTGCCCGTCAGCCGCACGAACTGCCCCGTGCGCCCGCCACCCAGCCAGTCCTCGGCCTCCTTGCCGAGGATCACATCCGCCAGCACCTTGCCGCCCCTGTCCTTCAGCACCAGCCTGGCGGCCAGCGATTCAGGGGTCGGATCATCCACGAAAATCGCGCGGTAGCGTTCCGGCAGGGCGGTGGCGGGCTGCGCCTTCTTCATCTCCATCAGCGTAACCAGCACCGAGCGCACCTGCGCCGCCGGCACTGGCCAGTCCGCATCACCAGCCACCCAGCGGCCATCATCCAGCCGCCGCAACACGAACAGTCTACTCCCCTGCCGCAGTTCGATGCGCGCCACCTGTTCCACCTGACGCGCCAGATCGGGCAGCAGCATTTCCCCTTGCCCGGCCACGGCCAGCGGCGCGCGCGCCTGTATCCAAGCCCAACCCGCCAGCCCTGCCGCGGCCACGGCCAGCACCGCCAGCACCCCGATTGCCCGCCAGCCGATCATGCCTGCCCTCCCTGCGCCACCTGCCGGGCCAGCCTGCGCGCCCGCCAGCGCTGCCAACCCCAGGCCAGCAACCCGGCCAGCGCCACCAGCAACGCCACCCCGGCGATATTCAGCGCCTTCAGGCGAAACTCCAGCCGCCGGATGTCGCGCACCAGCGCCTGCTGCACGTCGCGCAGGCTGCGCCGCAGTTGCAGGATTTCCTGCCGCACCTCGGCAATGCGCTGGCGATCCTTGGGCGAAATCACCAACCTGCCACCCTCCACCCGCGCGCCGATGCCCGCAAGACGCTTTTCCGCCGCCATCAGTTGCTGCCGCAATTGCTGTTCGCGGGCGCGATATTGCGTCTCCGCCACGCGGCGCAATTCCTCGATGCGCTCGAAGCGCCGCTGCTTCATCATCCGCCCCGACAGCCCGGCCAGCACCTCGCCGCCGCTCATTTGCGCCAGGGCATTGAGCACGAAGGTGGCATTGCCCGCCAGCGGCAGCACCAGCTTGCGCCCGTCACCGATATCCTGAAGGCGCGCCCAGAATCTGTCGGTCAGAAAATCGGCATCACCAATCAGCAGCAGGTTCAGCTTTCCCCTGCCCTCGCGCTCGCCACTCCGCTCACCACTCCGCTCGCTACCCTTCTCACCAACCTCGCCACGCACCCGCAGCGCCAGCCATGGGCGTTGCTCCTCCGCCTTGCCGGCGGTGAAGGCCTGCAAGGCCTTCAATGGATCAGGCTGGGCAACCAGGGCAATGTCCAGCAGCCGCGCGCGCGGCGAGGCGGCAATCACCGGCTCGGCCTTCAGCCGCGCGCCTTCGCGCAGCGAAAGGGCCCCGGCGCTGGCCACGTTGATCTCGCGCACGTTGACGAACAGCTCCTCGAAACCCTTGGCGAAGGCATCGCCATTCAGCTCCAGCCAGGCCAGCCAGGGGGCCTGCCGCTGCCGCCCGCCGTCTTCGAACACCACCTTGCGGGCAAAGGCCGGATCAGCCACGAACCGCCCCACCGATGCCTCGATGCCCCAGTCCCGCAGCATCTTCACCAGTGCATTGTCCTTGCCCAGCCTGCCCTTGCCGATGAGCGTCATCTCGCTCATTGCAGCTTCCGTGAGCGGGTCCACCGCCAGAACAGCCGGTCTGCCCGCCAGCAGATATTCTTCCACCGCCCGCCACAGTTCATCACGCGTCTCTTCCGGCGGCGCCACCGGCGTCGCCAGCAGCAGCACGTCGATATCCTTCAACTGCCGTTGCAGGTCTTTCGCGGGGGCGGCGGGGTCGATGCGCCGCACCTGGTAGAAGCTCTTCAACTGCGCGATGATGGCCCATTCCGGGCTGCGCTGTCCCGAAGGCAAAATCTTGCCGAACATGGGCAGTGAAGAAAGCACGCCCACCACGGGTTTTCGCGGTAGGCTCAGCCGATGCACCAGCAGCGTCAGGTCGTATTCCAGCAGCGGCGCACGCTCCACCGGCAGGAAGGGCAGCACCTCGCGCTGCCCGGTGGTGTTTTCGCCGATGATGCCGAACCACGCATTGCGCCCATCCGGCAACGGCACCGGGCGCAACCCGGCAGCGATAGCCTGGTCTTCCTGCGCGGAGAACGGCTCCGGATCGATTATTTCCACCCGCAGCCTGCCCGGGGCCAGTGCTGCGTAGCGGTTCAGCATGGCCCGCACCCGCGCCATGTGCTCCGCGTAAGGGGCGGCCTGCTCGCCCAGCGCGCGCGAGGCATGAAGCCGCAGCGTTACCGGCTCTTCCAGGCTGGCCAGCACGCGCCGCGTGGCATCGGTGATGGTGAACAGCTTTTCTTCGGTAACGTCGATGCGCCAGTTGTCCAGCACCAGCCGCCCGAACAGATTCACCGCCAGCACTGCCACCAGCGCCAGAGCCACCGCCAGCAGCGCACGCCATTTGCCCCCGCCCTGCACACCATGACTGTTCATGCGCTCATGCCGCCTTTTTCCATTCCACCACCAGCACGTTCACGAACAGCCAGAAAGCCGTCATGCTGACCCAGTAGAGCACATCCGCCGCGCTGATGACGCCCTGCGCAACGCTGGAAAAGTGCGACAGCGCCGAGGCCGCCGCCAGAGCCTCCGCCAGCCACGCCGGCAGCAATGCGCCCAGCGCCTCCTGCACCAGCGGCGTCGCCGCGCTCATCAGCACGAAGCAGATGGCCGCCGCCAGCACGAAGGCAATCACCTGGTTGCGCGTCAGCGCCGAGGCCGCCGCCCCCGCCGCCAGCAATACCCCGCCAGTCATCCATGCCGCCAGATACCCCAGCGCGATAACGCCGTTGTCCGGCTCGCCCAGCCAGTTGACGGTAATCCACAAGCCCCACGTGGCCATCAGCCCGATGCCGAGGAACAGCCATCCGGCCAGCCACTTCGCCACCACCGCCTGCCAGGTGGCCAGCGGCAGGGTGAGCAGCAGTTCGATGGTGCCGCGCGCGCGCTCCTCCGCCCACAGGCGCATGGCCACCGCCGGCGCCAGCACCAGCAGCAGCCACGGCAGATAGAGAAACAGCGGCATCAGGTCGGCCATGCCGCGGTTGAAGAAATTGCCCACCTGAAAGGTGAACACCCCGGCCAGCGCCACGAACACGGCGATGAACACATAGGCGATGGGCGTGGCGAAATAGGCCGCCAGCTCGCGCCGCACAATGGCAGCCAGCGCGCTCATGCCGCCGCCCTCCCACCGTTGGCGGCAGCACCGGTGAGGTGGCGAAACGCCAGCTCCAGCGACGGCTCCCCACCCTGCGGCGCTTGCGCGGCAATCTCCTCCGCCGTGCCCTGCGCGACGATGCGCCCGCGGGCAATGATCACCACCCGGTCGCACACCGCCGGCACCTCCTCGAGGATATGCGTGGAAACGATGATGGCCGATTTCTTCGCCATGTCGCGGATCAGCTCGCGCACCACCTGTTTCTGGTTCGGGTCCAACCCGTCCGTCGGCTCGTCGAGGATCAGCACATCCGGCTCGTGCATGATGGCCTGCGCCAGCCCCATCCGGCGGCGATAACCCTTCGACAGCGTGCCGATGCGCTGCCCCCACACCGGCGCCAGTTGCGTGCGCTGTGCCGCCCTCTCCAGGGCCTGGCGCAGCGCCGCGCCGGAAAGCCCGCGCACCCGCCCGCAGAAGGCAAGAAACCCGCGCACCGTCATCTCGTCATGTAGTGGCGCACCTTCCGGCAGATAGCCCAGATGCCGCTTCGCCGCCACCGGCGAGCGCCACATGTCGATGCCGGCCAGCAACACCCGCCCTTCATCAGGCGGCAGAAAACCTGCGGCCATCTTCATGGTGGTGGACTTGCCCGCCCCGTTCGGCCCCAGGAAGCCCAACACCTGCCCGCGCGGCACATCCAGCGATATGCCGTTCACCGCCCTCATCGCACCGAAGCGCCGATGCAGATTCTCCAACCGCAACAATGCTTCCATGCGCGGGCCTTTCCAGTTGATATCACGGGGAAAGCACGAACAAACCATCACCCCCGCCGAAAGGCGGCGCAGGCATCATCTATAGCGCCGCCGTCCCCGTCGTCAACCTCCCCCGCACCCACGAAAAACCCCGGAGCACACCGCTCCGGGGCCAATTGTCTGGCAGCGATGCCACATGGGTCAGTGCGAGTAGAACTCCACCACCATGTGCGGCTCCATCTGCACCGGATAGGGCACGTCGGCCAGCTCCGGCACGCGCAGATAGGTGGCCTTCATCTCCTTGTGATCCACCTCGATGTAATCCGGCACCTCGCGCTCGGCGGAGGCGATGGCCTCCAGCACCATCGGAATCTGCCGCGACTTCTCGCGCACCTCGATGACATCACCCGGTTTCACCCGGTAGCTGGGAATGGTTACCCGGCGGCCATTGACCAGCACATGCCCATGGTTGACGAACTGCCGCGCGGCGAAGATGGTCGGCACGAACTTGGCACGATAGACCACCGCATCCAGCCGGCGCTCCAGCAGGCCGATGATGTTCTCCGCCGTGTTGCCCTTCATGCGCGAAGCTTCCACATACACGCGGTGGAACTGCTTCTCGGTGATGTCGCCGTAATACTTCTTCAGCTTCTGCTTCGCCCGCAGGTGCAAACCATAGTCGGAAAGCTTGCCGCGGCGGTTCTGACCGTGCTGGCCCGGTGCGTAGTCGCGGCGGTTGATGGGGCTTTTCGGGCGGCCCCACAGGTTCACGCCCAGCGCGCGATCCACCTTGTATTTCGCCTGATGGCGTTTGCCCGAATTCTTCTTGGCCATGTTGTCCGGCTCCTTGCAAAGGTTGCTATACTGGCAATGCAAAAAGGCACGCCCGGCCACCTCCCGACGGAGGCAGCACCGGCAACGCGCCTTTCGAACATCTCGCCGGCCCTCCTGAACGCCGCTCTCGCGGACGCGACAGGATGCAGCCTGTTTCCGGAAAAATCCGGCGGAATATTTTCCGTCGCTCTCCGGCCACATCCACGGGCCGACACGCCACCGCAGCAAGCCGCAGCAGCACGCGTCATTTACGCCACCATCCCCCCATCGTCAAGCATGCGCAAATCATCGAAACCTTCGCGGGCAAACATGTGGCGCAGATCTTCATCACTCCAGCCAGCGGCAATGCCGGTGATCCAGGCGCGGCCAGCCGCCACCTCCCCTGCGTCGCTCTCATTGTGCTCGCCAGCCTGGCGCCCGGCCAGCCCGGCCACGCGCAGGGCCTGCCGGGCGATGGCCTCGGATGGGTCGATGAATTGCACCGGCCACGGCGCGGCCAGATCCAGCTCCGGCAGCAGCAGCGGATAGTGCGTGCAGCCCAGCACCACCACGTCGGTGCGCGCGCCGCTTGCGTCCTGCTGCCGCACGAACACCGGGGCGATCTCCTCGCGCAGGGCAATCATGTCCACTGCACCGCTGCGCAGCTTCTCTTCGGCCAGCGCCGCCAGCCCCCGCGCCCCGTGCAACACCCCCCGCCTGTGCCAGGCAAAGGTATGGATCAGCCGCTCGGTATATTCGCGCCGAACCGTGCCGGGCGTGGCCAGCACGCCGATGATGCCACTTCTGCTGGCCCGCGCCGCCGGCTTGATGGCCGGCACCGTGCCGACAAACGGTGTATCGGGGAAGGCCATGCGCAGGGCGTCCAGCGCCAGAGTGCTGGCGGTATTGCAGGCAATCACCACCACATCGGGCCGCGCCAGCCCCAGCAGCCGCCGTATCAGCGCCAGCAGATGCTCGCGCAGACGCTCTTCCGGCCAGTCGCCGTAGGGAAAACCGGCAAAATCCGCCGCATAGTCCACCCGCGTAGCGGCTGGAGCCACCCCCCTGACCTGTCGCGCCACCGTCAGCCCACCGACACCGGAGTCAAACACCAGAATGCGCCGCACCCCGCTCATGAACCCTCTGTGCCTTCTCCCCCACTCCTTCCACCATCGCCATCACCCGCCCGCGTCTTCCAGTTGCGTATGCCCGACAGCGAGCGAATAACGCCGTGAAAGGTACGCACCTCCTGCTCCGAGAGTTCCGCGCGTTGCAGCATGTTGCGCAGGTTGCGCACGATGACGGGTTTCATGTCTTTCGCGCGGAAATAGTCTGCCGCATCCAGCGCCGCTTCCAGGTGCTCGAACAGGGCGATCAGCTCCGCCCGCGTGGCGGGGCGCGAATCGGGTGTTTGCAGCCCGGGCTTCACCGGCGGCGCTTCATCGGTGGCCATGCCCACCTGCTCGCCCGCCACATGGCGATACCACTCGTAGGCCACCAACAGCACCGCCTGCGCGATGTTCAAAGAGGCAAAATGCGGGTTCACCGGCGCGGTGATGATGACATCGGCCAGCGACACCTCGTCATTGGTCAGCCCCCAGCGTTCACGCCCGAACAGAATGCCCAGCTTCTGTCCGCTCGCCCCGCGCGCATGCATGTCGCGCCCGGCGTGTTCGGGGGTGATCACCGTCTTGGTCATGCCGCGCGGGCGCGCGGTGGTGGCATAGACATGATGCAGGTCGGCAATGGCCTCCTGCAGTGTGTCGAACACTTCCGCACCATTGATGATCCAGTCTGCCCCGGCGGCGGCCTTCAACGCACGCTCGTTGGGCCAGCCATCGCGCGGCTCCACCAACCGCAGCCGCGAGAGGCCGAAATTGGCCATGGCGCGCGCCGCCGTGCCAATGTTCTCGCCCAATTGCGGATTGACGAGAATCACCACCGGTGCATCCTCGCGCACCATGTCAGCCGCTTGCGCCTTGCTCATGTCTGCCCTTCATCTGGAATTCTGGCCCTGGGGTCTGGTCTCAATAAATGAGTGCTTCTCATGGGCATTTTGGCAAAATAGCAGCGGTTTTTCGTTCACAGGCAATAGTGGAGCTATTGGCAAGAACGAAAAACCGCCTGATATGCAGCCAAAATGCACATGGGGAGTGCTCAAGCTTTGAGTCCAGACCCTAGGCTCAGGACCCATAAATTTTCACGCCATCTGTGGCGTTTATGCTTCATCTCAGCGCCCTTGCACCCTTGGAAATACCTTCAGGTATTACCTGCGGGCGCAAGAGCGCTGATATTTCGCCTAAACGCCACATCTGGCATG
>JAJRRZ010000271.1 GCA_024279045.1 Alphaproteobacteria bacterium | reverse complement strand
GGGATAGCGCATTGGTGTGTAGAGGTAGCGGTCAACCACGACAGTGCCGGCGTCCTTGTCCATCTCGTATTTGATCGGTTCGCCGCCGATGGGCACCTCGATGACCACGTTGACTTCTTCCGGAGGATTGGCGCCTACGGAAATTGCTTCCAGCCGCATGACTTCGTTCCCCTTGCACATATGTAAAGGCGCGTGCGCCGGCATGCGCCGCGCCCTTGTAATGTTGGCCTTCCTTGCGCGACGTTACTTCTTGTCGCCGCCCATAAGGAATCCGTACTTCTCCTTGAATTTCGATACGCGCCCGCGGTCGAGCACCTGCTGCGGGCCGCCCGTCCAGGCGGAGTGCGATTTCGGGTCGATTTCCAGCGTCAGCACGTCGCCCTCCTGCCCCCAGGTGGAGCGGGTGATGTATTCTGTGCCGTCGGTCATCACCACCTTGATGAAGTGGTAATCCGGGTGGATGTCATTTTTCATCGTCGGCCTCTCGCATGCGGTGATTCGCCAAATGCAAAAGCCGGCACGCCGCGCCGCCACCTGTGGGCAGGCAGCGCACACATGCCGACAACGTCATTGTGATGCCCGTTTACAACAGCGGCATGTTACATTGCAAGGGTGCTGGGTGGGAGATGTTGCATGGCCTGTATCGCAATGCCACAATCCTGCCTGTGATCTGGCGCATTAAGGCTTCGCTTACCAAAACCTGCGAGGCTGCCACGGGGGAGCAATCTTGCAAGGTTGTCGCAAATGTCCGGTAGAGGTGCCGCCACGAGCCGGACAATGCCGCTGCCGGCTTCCCCGCCAGGAAGACATGAAGCCCTGAAGCCGCCTTGGCCATGCCAGGGCCCCGGATGCGAGGGAAGTTGCATGAAATTCGGCAAGCTTGCTGTTTCCATCAGCCTGACCATGGTCTTGCTGGCCGCTGGAAGTGTGGGGGGATCCCTCGTCGATTTGCATGAAGCTCAGGCGCAGGAGCGGCGCTACAACTTCAAGAGTGGCAATTGGAAATCCCGCTCCGCTCGCCAGCCGGCGGCACCGCGCGTGCAGCGCCGCGATATTGATTTCTTCGATCTTTTCAGGGGAGCGCCACGCCGCGACCGGGCACGCCAGGCGCCGCCGAATCAGGTGCGGCTTGCACCGCCACCGAAGCCGGGGGGCGCAGCGCCGCGCCAGATCACCCGCGTGCCGCGGCCAGCGGTGCAGCGCGCGGCGCCGGGGCTCATTGCGCCGGATACGGCGGTGGAGGAATATGTCGAGAAGCCGAAAATCTACGTTTATCCCGACCAGCAACTGCTGCCGCTGCGCGACCCGCGCCTGGCCGGCGCGCCTGCCGGGCAACAGGCAGCCGCCATCATGAACGTGTTGCGCTCCGGCGCGGCGCGCGTGGAGGTGGAGCCGGCGGCGCGCAAGGCCATCATCGCCTTCTACAAGGCGCGCAACTTCGCGCCAGTCTGGCTTTCCGGCGGCGGTGTGTCGCAAAAGGGGCAAGCCGTGCTGGCATTGCTGGCCAATGCCCATCGGCATGGGCTGAATGCCAACCATTACCGCGTGCCGGTGGTGTGGGAGAGCAGCGGCGATGCCGCGGCCATTGCGGGCAATGTGCAGAACCTGGCGCGGCTGGATGT
>JAJRRZ010000270.1 GCA_024279045.1 Alphaproteobacteria bacterium | reverse complement strand
GCCCGGGCGCAGCAGCGCCGGGTCGAGCACGTCGGGGCGGTTGGTGGCGGCGATGATGATGATGCCCTCGTTGGACTCGAAACCGTCCATCTCCACCAGCAACTGGTTGAGCGTCTGTTCGCGCTCGTCGTTGCCGCCGCCCAGTCCGGCGCCGCGATGGCGGCCCACGGCGTCGATCTCGTCGATGAAGATGATGCATGGCGCATTCTTCTTTGCCTGCTCGAACATGTCGCGCACGCGCGATGCGCCGACGCCGACGAACATCTCAACGAAATCGGAGCCGGAGATGGTGAAGAACGGCACCCCGGCCTCACCGGCCACGGCGCGGGCCAGCAGCGTCTTGCCGGTGCCCGGCGGGCCGACCAGCAGCGCACCCTTGGGGATCTTGCCACCGAGGCGCTGGAATTTCTGGGGATCCTTCAGGAATTCCACCACCTCCTGCAGCTCTTCCTTGGCTTCGTCCACGCCGGCCACGTCATCGAAGGTAACCTTGCCCTGCATCTCGGTGAGCAGGCGCGCCTTGGACTTGCCGAAGCCCATGGCCTTGCCGGAGTTGGCCTGCATCTGGCGCATGAAGAAGATCCAGATGCCGATGAACAACAGGATGGGCAACCAGCTGATGAGCAGCGAGGACAACAGGCCGCCTTCCTCCTTTGGCTTCACCCGCACGTCCACCTTCTTCTGGCGCAGCATCTTCAGCAGATCCGGGTCGTTGGGCGGCACGTTGACGAGGAACGGCGTGCCGTTGGTGGTCTGGCCGGTGATCTGCCCGTCGCGGATGATCACGTTGCGCACCTCGCCCTTCTCCACCTTCTCCACGAAGCGCGTGTAGGAAATCTCGGTGGAGCGCGCGCGCTGCGAAGGGTTCTGGAACAGGTTGAACAGCGCGAACAGCAGCAGCGCGATGACGATCCAGACGGCGAAGTTTCGGAAATTGTTGTTCACGGTATTCATGCCTCTTCAGCAGAGAGAAACGGCCCGTTCGGACATTGCCTATGCCGCCAGCATGGCGCAGGCCCATCCGGGCGGCAATGGCGCGGGCGAAAGCTGGTTAAATCCACCACCAACCTGTGCGGCCATTCCTCGGCATTGGCCATGCATGGCGCTTGCCACAGAAAATAGGCCCCTTTGCGGCGCTTGCCAACCGGCGCACGGCGCCAGATGCGTGAACAAACGGCAAGGTGGCCGTTGCGCGCCGCGGCATTTCACGCGGTGGAACCCTGCCGGGCCGGCGTCTTGCGCTGTTTTGCGCGCAGGCGTTGCGATTCCGACTTCAACTGGCCGCAGGCGGCGAGAATGTCGCGCCCGCGCGGGGTGCGCACGGGCGCGGCCAGCCCGCCATCGTTGACGATTTCGGCAAAGCGCTCGATGCGCTCCCAGTCGGAACAGGCATAGGCGCTGCCCGGCCAGGGGTTGAAGGGGATCAGGTTCACCTTCGCCGGAATGTCCCGCAGCATCTTCACCAGCCGCCGCGCATCGGCATCGGCATCGTTCACGCCCTTCAGCATGACGTATTCGAAGGTGATGCGCTTGGCATTGCTCAGACCAGGATAGGCGCGGCAGGCATCGAGCAGCTCGGCGATGGGATACTTGCGGTTCAGCGGCACCAGTTCGTTGCGCACCTCGTCGGTGGTGGCATGCAGCGAGATGGCCAGCATGGCGCCGGTCTCCTCACCCAGCCGGGGAATTTCCGGCACCACCCCGGCGGTGGAGACGGTGATGCGCCGCCGCGAGATGGCCAGCCCCTCGCCATCGGCGAGGATGCGCACCGCGGCGAACACGTTTTCGCTGTTGTAGAGCGGCTCGCCCATGCCCATGAAGACGATGTTGGTGATGTAGCGCCCGGCCAGCGGCGGGTTGGGGTGCTTTTCCAGCAGTGCCGGCCAGTCGCCGAGATCGTCCTTGGCCAGAAGCACCTGGGCGATGATTTCCCCGGCGCTGAGGTTGCGTACCCAGCCTTGCGTGCCGGTGTGGCAGAAGCGGCAGTTGAGCGTGCAGCCCACTTGCGAGGAAATGCACAATGTGCCGCGGTCTTCCTCGGGGATGAAGACCATCTCCACCTCGTGCTGCTGGCCGTGCTCGTCCGCCGGCAGGCGCAGCAGCCACTTGCGGGTGCCGTCCACCGATTTCAGCGCCTGCACCACCTGCGGGCGGACGATGGAACAGTGCTCGGCCAGTTGTGCACGCAGGGCCCTGGAGATATTGCTCATTTCCTCGAAGGATTGCGCGCCGCGATGGTAGATCCAGTGCCAGAGCTGCTGGGCGCGCATTTTCAACTGCCGTTGCGGCACGCCGAGCCCGGCCAGCACCTGCATCAGGGCAGGGCGTTCCAGCCCCGGCAGTTGCGTGTGTTGCCGCAGGGCCGTGTGCGTGTCGGCCACGGGAGCCGTGGCGGGTTGGCTGTTCGTGGTGATATGTGTCATGCGGCCAATATGCGCATGAAGTGCGGGCCTTGCCAAGGGGCGGTGCGGGCGTTCAGGCCTTGCGGTGGGTCAGCGTGCGCTTGATCCGCGCAATGGCGCGCGCCGGGTTCAGGCCCTTCGGACACACGCGCACGCAGTTCATGATGGTGTGGCAGCGATACAGCCGGAAGGGGTCATCCAGCTCGTCGAGCCGCTCGCCGGTGGCCTCGTCGCGCGAATCGGCAATCCAGCGCCAGGCCTGCAGTAGCGCCGCGGGGCCGAGGAAACGCTCCTGATTCCACCAATACGACGGGCAGGAGGTGGAGCAGCAGGCGCACAGGATGCATTCATACAGGCCATCGAGCCGCGCGCGTTCTTCCTTCGATTGCAGCCATTCGCGCTCCGGCTCCGGCGTGTCGGTTTTCAGCCATGGTTCGATGAGGCGGTGCTGGGCGTAGAAGTGGGTGAGGTCGGGCACCAG
>JAJRRZ010000269.1 GCA_024279045.1 Alphaproteobacteria bacterium | reverse complement strand
CTGTCGCCGTCGGGCGGTTCGGTGGGCATTGGTTTCGCCATTCCGTCGAACATCACAAAACGGGTGGTGGCGCAGCTTGTCGAGTTTGGCGAGACGCGCCGCGGCTGGCTGGGTGTGCGCATCCAGACCATCTCCGAGGAACTGGCCGAAGGGCTGGGTCTGAACAAGCCGGAAGGCGCTCTGGTTGCCGAAGTTACGCCAAATGGCCCGGCAGCAAAGGCGGGTATCAAGGCGCGGGATGTCATCATCGCCTTCAATGGCCGCCCGGTGAAACGCATGCGTGAATTGCCGAGGCTGGTGGCGGAAACGCCGGTGGGTGAAGAGGTGCCCGTGATCGTGATGCGCGATGGCAAGCGCGTGGAGCTGAAGGTTGTCCTGGGGCGGCTGGAAGAGGCGGAAAAGAAAGGCCTGCTGGCGGCAAAGAAGCCGGGTGAAAAGGGCAAAAGCGTAGATAATGCGCCGAAGGCACTGTTGGGTATGGAGCTGGCGGTGCTGGATGAGGAACAGCGCAAGAAGCATGGCATTCCGGCCTCGGTGAAGGCCGGAGTGGTGGTGCTGAAGGTTCGACCCGACTCGCAGGCTGCGGACAAAGGCCTGATGCCCGGCGATGTGCTGGCCGAAGCAGCGGGGGCGGAAGTGAAGACGCCAGCTGATCTGCAAAAGGCCATCGACAAGGTGCGCAAGATGGGGCGCAAGGCCATTCCGCTGCTGGTGCTGCGCAAGGCGGCCAGTTACGATCCGCAATTCATCGCCCTGCGGTTGAACGGCAAGTGAGAATGGCGTGTATGGTGCTGCCTTGCTGCACCATGGCGCATGGGGTGGCGCCTTGGAGAGCGGTTTTCTGGGCAGCCGGTATCCTGGACGACTGGCGGTCAGCGCCCGCTGCCATCTCGGTTCACGGTGAATTCGTCGCGGTGATAGCCTTGCAGGTAGAGCAGGGCGGCAAGATCGTTGTGCTGGATGCGGACATCGGCGGCCTGGGCCAGATCATCATCAGCATGAAAGGCCACGGTCAACGAGGCGGCATCCAGCAATGCTCGTGTTTGCGCGGTGCTCACGGCGGCCAGAATGTCGTCTGCGGCAGGCAGGTTGCCGGGTGCTGATTGCAGCCCCAGCCGCACCGCGCCACCGTGGGCGTGCATGGTGGCGGTGAGCACATCCGCGCCCGGTGTTTCCTGCGGTAAATCGGTGATGATCAGCTTCTTGCGCCGCCCGCCCAGCGGCAGCACGGCAATGTCGATGGGCAGGCCCATCAGCCGCCCGCGCAGGCGACTTTCCAGCGAACGCGGGTTGTAATGGCTGGCCGGTGGCGGGGTGAAGGCCATTTCCGCGGCGCTGCGTCCGGCCTCGTCGAGCCAGCGCAGTTCGGGCATGAACATGGCCAGCGGCCCGGCCACCAGCGCCAGCACATCATCATCCAGCAGCGCCGCGCCGGGGCGGGCGACGAGCACCACCACTTGATCTTTCGGCCTGTTGTTGCCGTCGGTCATGGCCATCTCCATTTGCCAATTGCACGGGCCCGGCGGCCTTGCCTATATCACATCCATGACACGGAAAACCGCCATTCTCGTTGCCGGGCCGACGGCCTCGGGCAAATCTGCCACAGCGCTGATGCTGGCGCAGGGCATCGGCGGCGTGGTGGTGAACACCGATTCCATGCAGGTCTATGCCGATTTGCGGGTGCTGACTGCGCGCCCTTCGCCGGAAGAAGAGGCGCAGGCGCCGCACCGGCTCTATGGCCATGTGGACGGCGCGGTGCGCTATTCCTCAGGCGCCTGGCTGGCCGATGCCCGGCGCGTGGCGCGGGAAGCGTGGGGGCAGGGGCTTGTGCCCATCTTCACTGGCGGGACGGGGCTGTATTTCCGCGCACTGGAGGAAGGGCTGGCCGATATTCCCGCCATTCCCGGCGAGGTGCGCGCGCGGGTGGCTGACTGGGCCGCCGCCGGCCCGGAAAGGCTGCGCGAGGAGGCGGCGCGCCTGAAGCTGCCCGATGCGCCAGGTGATCGCCAGCGGTTGATCCGCGCGCTTGAGGTGTTCATCGCCACCGGACAACCCATTGCCAGCTTTCACGGACAGCAGCAGCCGGCGCTGCCGGCGGATGCGCGCATCATTCGGGTGTTCATCGCGCCGGAGCGCGAGCAATTGCGCCAGCGCATTGCCGAGCGTTTTCATGCGATGCTGGGAGAAGGGGCAGTGAAGGAGGTGCAGCGCCTGCTGGCACGCCAATTGCCGCCTGATCTGCCGGTGATGAAGGCCCATGGCGTGCGCAACATCGCCGCTGCCTTGCGGGGCGAGATCTCCATGGACGAGGCGGCGCAAGGGGCCATCAACGAAACCCGCCAATACGCCAAGCGCCAGATGACCTGGGCGCGCAAGTTCATGGCGCATTGGCAATGGGCGACAACCCCGGATGAGGCCGCACGTGCTGCCCTCGGCATGGTGAGCTGAGCTCGCATATGCCAATGGTTGTTGCCTGCGGCATTTTTTTCCACGCGGAAAGGCAAAAAAGCATTGCATTGGCGTGCAATGTCTGGCCAAGGGAAAGCGCAACAAGAAGAAAACGAATCAAACAGGCGGGTGCAATGGGGCATCCGCGAAGAAGGAAGATCTTCCATGAATGCAACGACCCTCACCCTGCCGCGTGGTGCGGAGCTGATCCGCTTCGGCCTGGCCTTCCTGTTCATCATCGCCGTGCTGATGTTTGCCAACTGGCAGGCCGTCGGGTT
>JAJRRZ010000268.1 GCA_024279045.1 Alphaproteobacteria bacterium | reverse complement strand
TCCAGCACCTGTTCCACGCCCTGGCCGGTCTTGGCCGATACCTCGATGGCATCCGATGCATCCAGGCCGATGACATCCTCGATCTGCGCCTTCACCCGCTCCGGCTCCGCCGCGGGCAGATCGATCTTGTTGAGCACGGGGATGATCTCGTGATCGTTGTCGATGGCCTGGTAGACATTGGCCAGCGTCTGCGCCTCCACCCCTTGCGAGGCATCCACCACCAGCAGCGAGCCTTCCACCGCGGAGAGCGAGCGCGAGACCTCGTAGGCGAAGTCCACGTGCCCCGGCGTGTCGATGAGGTTCAGCGTGTAGGTCTGCCCGTCCTTCGCGGCATACTGCAGGCGCACCGTCTGCGCCTTGATGGTGATGCCGCGCTCGCGCTCCAGCTCCATGTTGTCGAGCACCTGCTCGGTCATCTCGCGCTCGCTTAGGCCCCCGCAGACCTGGATCAGCCGGTCGGCCAGGGTGGACTTGCCATGGTCGATGTGCGCGATGATGGAGAAGTTGCGAATGTTTTTCTGCTCTGTCATGCTAGCGGCAGATGGCATGGCGCCGATGCGTCGTCAAGGTGGGTGAAGGTGGGAAGACCATAAAGCCACATGGAGGCAAGCGGGAAAAGCAGAAAGGAAAACATGCATGACTCTGCCACGCATCACGGCGAAGAAGAAATTTTCCGAACTGAACGAGCAGGAGATCCTGGCGCTGGCCATTTCCGGCGAGGAGGACGATGCGCGCATCTACATGTCCATCGCCAGCCGCCTGCAGGAGAACTTTCCGCATTCCGCTCGCGTGTTCATGGAAATGGCGCAGGAGGAAATGAGCCACAAGCAGCGCCTGGAAAAGTTGTACCGGCGCAAGTTCGGCGACATCATTCCGCTGATCCGCAAGGATGACGTGGCCGGTTTCGTGCGCCATCAGGCGGAATGGCTGTTGCCGAAATTCGACATCGAGCGCGCACGGCGCCTGGCGCTGGTAATGGAACTGGAGACCTACCGTTTCTACAAGCGCGCGGCGGAAAGGGCGAAAGATCCGGAAGTGAAGAAACTGCTGGGCTGGCTGGCGCAGCAGGAGAAACACCATGAATCGCTGGCCGCGAAACTGGAACTGGAGCTGGTGGACGCCGATGCCCGGCTGGAGGAGCAGCAGGCGGCGAAGCGGTTGTTCGCCCTGCAGGTGGTGCAACCCGGCCTGATGGGGCTGATGGACGGGGCGGTGTCTTCCGTGGCGCCGATCTTTGCCGCCGCGCTGGCCACGCAGGATTCCTGGCAGACCTTCCTGGTTGGCGCGGCGATGTCCATCGGCTCGGGCATTTCCATGGGGCTGGCCGAGGCCATGTCGGACGACGGTGAGCTGACAGGCCGCGGACAACCGGTGATCCGCGGGCTGGCCTCGGGCATCATGACCATGCTGGGCGGGCTGGGCTTCACCTGGCCATTTCTCGTCGCCGATTTCTGGACCGCCTTCTGGATCGCCATCGTCATGGTCGTCATCGAGCTGATCGGCATCGCCTGGATCCGCTACCGCTTCATGGACACACCTTTTTCCCGCGCCTTCATCCAGATCGTGCTGGGCGGTTTCATCGTACTGCTGGTGGGGCTGTTCATCGGTGGCGCATAGCCGGAACAGTGGCCGGGGCTTGTCAGGGCAATCGCAGTTGGCACAATTGCGATGGGCGGGCTTGATAAAGTGCTCTCTCCGTTCGTCATTGCCGGGCTTGACCCGGCAATCCAGCGCGGTGGGCTCAAGCGCCTGCCACCTTGGATGCACGGGTCAAGCCCGGGCATGAGGCAAAACGGAGACATTGACATTGCCGCATGAAGGCCAAGTGATGCCAAATGCGATTGCCTTGCGGGCTTGCGCCATGACCTTGACCACAAGGCATGGCCTTGCCTAGGGTGCGCGGCGGAATGTGGCAAAAAACGCCATGCCAGCATGAATGAACCTGAAGGAGCCTGAGAAGATGGTCGATCACGTAACCGATGCCGAATTCGAGGAAAAGGTGCTGAAGTCCGATGTGCCGGTGCTGGTGGACTTCTGGGCGGAGTGGTGCGCGCCATGCCGCATGATCGCCCCGGTGCTGGACGAAATCGCCGCGGAGATGAACGGCAAGCTGAAGGTGGTGAAGGTCAACGTGGATGAAAACCACAACACCCCGGCGCAATATGGCGTGCGCGGCATCCCCACCCTGCTGCTGGTGAAGGACGGACAAGTGGTTTCACAGCAGACCGGCGCGGCGCCGAAAAATTCCATCATGTCCTGGATCAACTCCGCGCTGGGCGAAGCCTGAGATATACGCTTCATCGAAACACCATGCATGACACCATGCCATGCATGGCCATGCCTGATACATGCAGGCCCGCACACCGGCGGGCCTGTTTTCGTTTGTGCGCACAACACCACGATACGGCACACCGCAGGGCCGACAACATGTAGAGCAATCACCCCATGACCTGTGCAAAACCGCGACAAGAAACACCCACACCAAGACACCTCAGACACCGGTTGTGCCATTCATCCACAACCTTTCGTCAATCCCTTCCTTGCACAAACCATGGCTGTGATTTGCGGGCATATGCCGCACATCTGCTCAAGACCTGTGCACATCCTGCCCGCAACGGCTGGAAAAACTTCTCCCCGCCCCGCCCCTGCCCCCGGTGATTCAGGCCCTTGTCCCGGTTAATGGCGGCTTGCCGTGCTGTCATTTGGCAATGCCCCGTTTCTGTGGGAAAAGGAACAGCCTGTGCACCAGTGCGGTCGTCCCCGCAATGCACGCATGCAATAACAAGCAACAAGAATCTTTCTTTGTCTTTTCGAAAAAGGGGAAAGGTGATGACCGAACAACCCCCTCAGGCCCTCATGCAAGTGCTGAACGGCGAAATGCCCTGGCGCAGGCCAGTGTGGTTCATGCGCCAGGCAGGCCGCTACCTGGACGAATACCGCGCCACCCGCGCACGGGCCGGCAGCTTTCTGGATCTGTGCTACAACCCGGAGCTGGCCGCGGAGGTTACGCTTCAGCCCATCCGCCGCTTCGATGTCGATGCCGCCATTCTATTCGCCGATATCCTGCTGCTGCCACAGATGATGGGCGTGGACCTGCGTTTCCAGCAGGGCGAGGGGCCACGGCTGCAGCCGGTGCGCGACATGAACGCGGCGGAGAACCTGAAGGCGGCGCAGGCCGCGGGCGATCTTGCCCCGGTCTATGAAACCGTGCGCATCCTGCGCCGCGAGCTCCCCGATCATGTCTCCCTCATCGGTTTCTGTGGGGCGCCGTGGACGGTGGCCACCTACATCGTCGAGGGCGGTGGTTCGCCGGAGCGTCTGCGCACACGCTTCGCGGCGCTCAATGGCGAGCCATGGCTCGACGTGATCATCGACCGGCTGGTGGAAGCATCGGCCGCCTATCTTGCCGAGCAGGCCCGGGCCGGCGCGCAGGCGCTGATGATCTTCGACACCTGGGCCGGTGATCTGCCCGATGGCCTGCGCGAGAAATACATCTTCCAGCCGGTGGCGCGCATCATCGAGGCGCTGCGCGCGAAGGGCATCGATGCGCCGGTCATCGGTTTTGCCCGCGGCATCGGCCCGGCGCAACCGGATTTTGCCCGCTCCACCGCCGTGGCGGCCATCGGCTGCGAGGCCAACATGCCGGTGGATTACATGCGCAAGGTGCTGGCCCCGGAAATCGTCGTGCAGGGCAACCTCGACCCGCTGGCGGTGATCGCCGGTGGCGAGGTGCTGGAGCAGGGCGTGCAGCGTCTGCTGACGTTGCCGAAAGAACGCCACATCTTCAACCTCGGCCACGGTTTCCGGCCTGATACGCCGGTGGAACACGTGCAACGCATGATGGATCTGATCCGCGCGGAAGACGAGAGTCAGGACGTATGAAGACAAAGAGGCATGCATGACGAGGCATGGCAGATGCGCCATTTGCGCAAATGCCGTGCAAATTTGTGGGCCCTGGCCCTGGGCATGATCAACCCGGCTGACAATACCTGCCGCAAACACCGAAGGAGGACATCGAAATGCTCGCCGACTGGTATCTCGCCATCAGGGCCTTTCATGTCATGGCGATAATCGCCTGGATGGCCGGACTGTTCTACCTGCCGCGCCTGTTTGTCTACCACGCCGATGCGAAGGAAGAGGTCATGCGCACCACCTTTCGCGTCATGGAGCGCCGCTTGTATCTCGCCATCATGACCCCGGCGATGCTGGCCAGCTGGGCCGCCGGCCTGTTGCTGATCGCCATCATCGGCCTCAATCATGGCTGGCTGCATGCCAAGCTGCTGCTGGTGGTGCTGATAACGGCCTTTCATTTCCTGCTGGGCCACCACCTGAAGCGCTTCGCCGCCGATGCGGAAACACGCGATCAACGCTATTTCCGCATCATCAACGAAATCCCCACCGTGCTGATGATCGGCATCGTCGTGCTGGTTGTCGTCAAGCCGTTCTGAGACGGGAGCAAACGGCAGCAAGGGGCCCGGCGACGTCGAGTCCCTTTCGCATGAATCATTCCTTCCCGGCGGGGCGAAAGTCCAGCGCCAGCCCGTTGATGCAGTAACGCAGGCCCGTCGGTGGCGGGCCATCGGGGAACACATGCCCCAGGTGCGCATCACATGCTGCGCAGCGCACCTCCACCCGCCGCATGCCGTGGCTGGTATCCTCAAGCTCCTTCAGCGCATCGCCGGAAACCGGCGCGAAGAAGCTCGGCCAGCCGGTGCCCGATTCGTATTTCGCCTCGGAAGAGAACAGCGGCGCGGAACAGCACACGCAGTGATACACCCCCTGATCCTTGTTGAAATAGTAGGGATGGGAGAAGGCCGGTTCCGTGCCGCATTGCCGCGTTACCCGGAATTGCTCTTCGCTCAGGTGGCCGAACTCTTCCTTGCCATCACTGCCGTAAGAATGACCGTTTTCCCCGTCGCGCATGACTGTCGGTTCCCTGTTGTTGCGTGATAATGCTGCGCCATCATCGTGCCCGATGTTCGCTCAAGTCTCGAACTTGTGGCGGTTGCAGCGAATTTTACAGTATCTTCACGCCTGCCGGTGCAAAAGAAGGAGAATATTTCAGCCATTGGTGTTGCACACAATTCACGATTTGGGGAATGGATTGCTTCAATGACCGGCGTGATGACGGATACCATCACCGAGATGGATCAGTTGCGCCAGCGGCTGCAACGCCTGCGCGCCAGCCTGGCGGCGGCAGAAGGCGATGCCGACACGGCGCAAGCCGCACCGCCGGCGGAAACATCGCAGCATGCGCATCAGGAGAAGGTGTCTCGGGACACGATGTCCCGAAGCATGATGCCCGCGGGTGAGCCCTCGGAACCCTTCGCGCCGCCACCCTCCGTGTCTCCACCATCTGCCTCTTCACCTGGTAATGCCTCTGCCGCCATTGCGCCGCGCGATACCCCTTCCGTGCCCGGATCCGCGGCTGGAACCGGCAATGATGCAGGCGAGAACGCCATTGAGACCGGCAATGCCGCCACCATCGAGGCGCCGCAACCGTCTTCCGTCATCGACCATCCGGCAGATGATGATCAATCCGCCCGCCAGGATGACCCTCCGGAAGAAGCGCCGGCGCAGGCAGCATCGGTGCCGGACGTGGTGCGCCAGTTGCTGGGAATGATCAGCCAGCCATCCAGCGTGATTTCCCTGCAGGAACGCCAGCTTGCGCAGGATCTGCTGGCGGTATTGCTGGGCGGGCACGACTGGCACGGCGAAGAGCAGGGCATCTGTGCCTCGGTGGTGGAGCGGCTGTGCCAGATGCCGAACCCGCCGGTGGCGCTGCTGCACGCCGTGCTCGGCTGCGCCAGCGAGGAAGAGAAGATCCGCCTCGGCGAGGAGCTGCGCCTCGGCGATGATCTGCTGCTGGATCTGTTGCGTCAGGGAGATGGCGCGATCCTGGCGGGTTTGCTCAGGCGCCGGCATATACCGGGCATCGTGGCGCACAACCTGCTGGAAGCCGCGCCCGACGAACTGATCGGCCCGCTGCTGGCCAATGAGGGCGTGGTGCTCGGCGAGGCTTCCTGGCACATGCTGCTGGAGCGCGTGGAGCGTCTGCCGAAACTGGCCGCTCACATGCTGAAACGTGCCGACATGCCGCGGCATGTGGCGCTGGAGCTGTTCTGGCACCTGTCCATCAGCCAGCGGCGGCTGTTCCTGTTGCGCACGGCTGGTGATTCGCAACATATGAAGAACCTGCTGGATCTGGCCCTGCCACAGGCGGCGTTGCAACGGGTGGGCCGCGAATTCCTCGTGCGGTTCGACATGATGCTGGGCCTGCTGGCGGAAGGCGACCGCCTCGGCGCGGCGGCATTGCTGGCGGCACATTGCGGCCTGCACGAACATACCGTCATGCGCATTCTGCGCGATGCCTCCGGCGAGCCGCTGGCGGTGCTGTTCAAGGCCTGCGGTGTCGGCCTGGGCTCGCTGACCGAGGTGATCCAGGCCATGTCCACACACCGCAAGGCGCATATGTGGCCATGGCTGAAAAATCCCGAACACGTGCGCGAAAGCCACTCCATCCTCGGCACCAACCGCGCGCGCATGATACTGCTCTACTGGGACTGGCGCAGCCGCGCCGTTGGGCCTTACCGCGATTTTCCACCCCTTGCCGGCTGAATGCATCAGTCGGAAGACTGGAAGATCAGTCCTACGGCGCATCTTGCCAGCGCCGCCATTTGCCGTCAGATTGCCCGCCTGCGGGCATCCTCCTCGTGGGAATTGCGCCCGCATCACGCATTCACCCATTCACATGGGCCGTTCGGATGGGCCATTTACATGGGCATGCGGAAAAACGCGAGGCAACAGGAGGCATATCATGGCGCTGTTCGCCATCATCTGCACCGACAAGCCGGGCGAGGGCCTGAAGCTGCGCCAGGCCAACCGGCCCGATCACCTGCAATGGCTGGCCGATCTTGGTGATGTGGTGAAGGCCGCCGGGCCTTTTCTCGATGATGCGGGCAATCCGGCCGGCTCGTTGATCATCATCGAGGCCACCGACAGAGCTGAGGCAGAGCGCATGGCCGCGAACGATCCCTACGGCAAGGCGGGTGTCTTCGAGCGGGTGGAAATCCGCCCCTGGAAATGGCTGATCAACAAGCCGGACGGCGTCTGAAAATGAAGAGCGCCAGGCTCAGGACCCATAAAGAGGCATGGCAGATGCGTCATTTGCTTGAAAATCGGCGTTCTTTTGTCTGCCGGGAATACCTGTGGGCATTTCCGGGGGCAAAGGGGCGCTGACATGCAGCGCAAATGGCTTGGGATGCCGTGCAAACTTGTGGGGCCACACCCTGGAAAGGCAAGCAGGCAAGGGAGAAGCGGCCATGGCCTACTGGCTGTTCAAGTCCGAACCGAACACCTGGAGCTGGGACGACCAGAAGAACCACGACGGCCCGGCGGAATGGGACGGCGTGCGCAACTACCAGGCGCGCAACTACATGCGCCAGATGAAGGTGGGCGATCTCGGCTTTTTCTATCACTCGGTAAAGGAGAAGCAGATCGTCGGCATTATCCGCGTGGCGGTGGCGGCGCATCCCGACTCCACCGATCCGCAAGGGCGCTGGGAGTGTGTGGATGTCGAGGCCGTGTGCGACATGCCGCGCCCGGTGTCCTTGGCGGAAATCAAGGACAATCCGAAACTGGCCGATATGGTGCTGGTGAACAACTCGCGGCTGTCGGTGCAGCCGGTAACACCAGCCGAATGGGAAGAAGTCTGCCGCATGGGTGGGCTTGATCCCGTTCCGCGCGCGTCGTGAAGAGCGCGCTGGGCAAAATCCACGCGAAAGGAATGGCGCCCATGGCCAGCCTGATCGTGGCGGGAGGAGGCATCGCTGGCTTGGCTGCGGCCATCGGCGCGGCGCGCGCCGGGCATGAAGTGCTGGTGCTGGAGCAGGCCCCCCGCTTCAGTGAGCTGGGCGCCGGCATTCAAATCGGCCCCAATGGCCGCCGCGCACTGGAAGAACTTCGCGTATGGCCATGGCTGCGCCATCATGTCGTGCACCCGAAGGCCATTCGCATCCGCCGCGCCGCCACCGGCGTGGAGCTGGGCCGCATGCCGCTGGATGCATCCTTTCGCAAGCGTTTCGGCGGCACTTATCAGGTAGTGCACCGCGCCGACCTGCTTGCCGCCCTGCTGGCAGCGGCAGAGGAAGAACCCGCCATTACCCTGAAAACCACCAGCCGCGTAACCGGTTACGAGGATATCCCCGGCGGCATCACCGCCCTGCTGCAGGATGGTTCCGGTGTTTCGGCCAGGGGGTTGATCGGCGCCGACGGTATTTTCTCGCGGGTGCGTGCGCAACTGCTGGGCGATCATCCCCCACGTTTTTCCGGCCACGTGCTCTACCGCGCACTGATCCCGCGTGCGGAAGTGCCGCTAATGGTGGATACCGGCAATGTCAACCTGTGGCTCGCCGTGCATGGCCACGTGGTGCATTATCCGGTCAAGGGTGGCGCCTGCCTGAACATCGTCGCCTCCATCAACGAGCGCTGGCAAAGCGGCATGAACTGGGGCGAAAACACCGACGCGGCCAGCATGAAGCGGGTGTTCGCCAAGGCCTGCGACGAGCTGCAATCGCTGCTGCGGGCGCCACGTCGCTGGATGCGCTGGGCCGGAGCCGACCGCGCACCGGTGAACACCTGGGGAGCCGGGCCGTTGACGCTGATCGGCGATGCCGCGCATCCCACCTTGCCCTACCTGGCCTCCGGCGCGGTAATGGCGCTGGAAGACGCCGTGGTGCTGATGCGCCACCTGGCGCAGGAATCATCTCTGGCAAAGGCCTTCCGCCACTACGAACGCGAACGTCAGCCACGCACGCGGCGCATCGTCGAATCGTCCTGGAAACTGGCGCGCATCTACCACGCCGCCGGGCTGATGGCCGCTGGCCGCGATGCCTTCATTCGCCTCACTTCCGGCCCGCGCAGCTTCGAGCGCATGGCCTGGCTCTACGACTGGCGGCCCTGAAAACAGGGCATTTGTGGCCGACAGCAACAGCCACAAGGCTTTTCTTCGCGATCGACTTCGTGGCCGGCATTGCTGGCCACGAGACCCTTCTTCCTTGCACGGCCGGTTCTATGCATCGGAGCATGAATCGGCGCACGCATCCGCCTGCACTGCCGCCTGCGCCGCCGCCAGCCGGGCGATGGGCAGCCGGTAGGGCGAACACGAGACATGATCCAGCCCCGCTGCCGCCAGCAGCCGGATGGAGCGCGGATCGCCCGCATGTTCGCCACAGGCCCCCACCTGCAATACGGCATTGCCCTGCCGCCCGCGTTCCACGGCCATGCGGATGAATGGCAGCACGTCCTCCTCGTCCAGCGTGATGAACGGATCCTCCGCCAGAAGTCCCAGGCGCAAGTAGTCGTGCAGGAAACGCCCGGCATCGTCGCGCGACAGCCCCAGCACCGTCTGGGTCAGGTCGTTGGTGCCGAAGGAGAAGAAATCCGCTTCCCGGGCAATGGCCCCGGCATTGAGACACGCCGCCGGCAGCTCGATCATGCAGCCGATGGTCAGCGGCAATGCTTCTGCCCGCATCTCTTCCACCACCGCCATGATGCGCCGGCGCAGCACCGCCATTTCCGCCACGCTCATCACGAACGGCGCCATGATCTCCAGCCGCGCCGGCGCCTCGCCGCGCTCCGCGAGCGTCTGCATGGCCTGCAGCATCGCCCGCACCTGCATGCCCAGCAATCCGGGCAGTGTCATCAGCAACCGTGCGCCACGGTGCCCCAGCATGGGGTTGTATTCGCGCAGGGAATCCACCCGCGCCTGCACGTGTTCAGGCGTCGTGCCCAGCCTTTCGGTAAGTTGTTCCACTTCCGAATCGAGCCGGGGAAGGAACTCGTGCACCGGCGGATCCAGCAGCCGCACGCACACCGGCCTGCCCGCCATCACCGCGAACAGTTTCAGGAAATCCTCGCCATGGGTCTGCGCCAGTTGCGCCAGTGCCCGCTGCCGCTGCGCCGGGTTTTCCGCCAGGATCAGTTCCTGCAGCAGCGCCAGCCGTTCGGTGCCGAAGATCATGTGCTCGCTGCGGCAAAGGCCGATGCCCTGAGCGCCGAGTTCCAGCGCCACCTTTGCCTCCCGTGGTGTGTCGGCATTGGCCAGCACCTTCAGCCCGCGCATCTCGTCCGCCCACTCCAGCAGCGTGTGAAAGGTCTCCGGCAACGCTGGCTGGCGCGTCGGCATGCGCCCGCGAAACACCTCGCCGCTGGCGCCATCGATGGTGATCCATTCGTTGATGCGGATTTCCGCATTGCCAATGCGGATGCGCCCCGCTCCGGGTTCCATCTCCATTGCGCCGACGCCGGTAACGCACGGAATGCCCAGCCCCCGCGCAATGACTGCCGCGTGCGAGGTCAGGCCGCCGCGCGCGGTCAGCACCCCACGCACCACCTGCAGCGCGGGAATGTCCTCCGGTGTGGTTTCCGGGCGCACCAGGATCACCGAACGCCCCGCCGCGGCAAGCCGTCTGGCCTCTTCCGCATCGATCACCACCTCGCCGCTGGCCGCCCCCGGCGAGGCCCCCAGCCCGTGCGCCAGCGCCCGCGCCCCGCCGCGCTCCAGCACCGGATGCAACAGCTTTTCCAACTGGTTGGCATCGATGCCGCAAACCGCCTGCTCGCGTGTCTTGACGCCCTCGCGCACCATCTCCACCGCCGCTCGCAGCGCCGCCTGCGGCCCCAGCCGCGCGGGCAGGGTCTGCACCAGCCACGGTTTGCCCTGTTCGATGACGAACTCGATGTTCTGCGGTGTGCGGTAGTGTTTTTCCAGTGCCGCAACGCTTTTCAGCAACCGCGCAAATACATCCGGCATGGCATGCTCCAGCGATGGCACATCCAGCCCCGCCCGGCGGCGCTCTTCCTCGGCAATGGGCCAGGGGTTGCGCAAGCCGGCGACTATGTCCTCGCCTTGCGCACGGGCCAGCCACTCGCCGCACAGGAGCTTCTCGCCACTCTGCGGGTCGCGGCTGATGGCAACGCCCGCGCCGCAGCGCTCATCGCGGTTGCCGAACACCATCGCCTGAACCACCAGCGCCAAGCCCCATTCATCGGGAATGTGATAAATCTTGCGTGCCTCGCGCACCCGTGGCGCATCCCAGGAGCCGGCCAGCGCCACCATCACCGCGAACAGCTGCTCCAGCGGATCATCCGGTGGCTGCGCGCTGCCCTCGAGCCTGATCAGCTCCGCATAGCGCATCGCCACCTCGCGCCAGTCGTCTGCCATCAGCGCCGCATCCTCGGCCACGCCCAGCGCATCCTTGCGGTCTTCCAGGATGTTTTCGAAGTCCGCATGCGCCAGCCCCGCCACCTGCACGCCAAAGTCCATCAGAAAGCGGCGATGGCAGTCCCACAGAAATGCCGCGTCAGCCCCTGCATCCACCGCCTGTTCGATGATCTCCGGTGTCAGGCCGATGTTCATCACTGCCCCCAGCAACCCCGGCTGGGCGCGCCGGGTCGCCGCGCGCACCGCCAGCAGCAGCGGCACCGGCGCTTCTGTTGATACCCGCCCGAAGGCGCGGCCTGTTTCCTGCTCCATGCAGGCAATGGCCACGCCCAGCGCCCTGCGCATGTCTTCCGCCAGCCGCTGCCGTCTGCGCACCTCCCCGGATGCATGCACATCCAGCACCGCGCCCGGCGGCACTGCCAGGCCGATGCGCCGCATTTCCATCAGGTGCGCCCCCTTGTGGCCCAGCCGCGCCGCATCCGCCGCGCCACCATCCACGCGCCCGCCGCAGAACAGGTGCAGCCCGTCTGTCGCCTTGCTTTCGTCCATGCGCCTTCCAGCCGTTGGCGGAAATCCTGCGGAGACTTTTCCACAACCCTTCCCGCCAATACAACCCGCCGCTTGCGCGACATGATGCCCGCCGGTCATGGTTTCCGGCAACGGGAGGTGGGCAATGAACAACGGCAGACGGCGCAACACCCATGATACCGGCCTGCGCGCCGAGGCCCTTGCCCGGCTGTGGCTGCGCTGCAAGGGTTGGCGCATTCTCGCCACGCGCGTGCGCACCCCGGTGGGCGAAATCGACATTATCGCCCGCCGGGGCCGCATGCTGGCCTTCATCGAGGTCAAGCATCGCCCCGCCATCGCCGATGCGCTGCACGCCCTGCGCCAGCGCCAGAGGCAACGCATCGTCAAGGCCGCGGCAATGTGGCTGGCGCGGCATCCTGCCCATGCCGTCGGCGAAATCCGTTTCGATGCCATCGTGCTGGCCGTGGGCTGGCGTATCCGCCATCTGCCTGGCGTCTTTCGTGCCGATGAGGTGTCCGGTGGCGATGCGTTGTTCCTCTGATTCGTAAATGTTCCGCAGCCGTGTCAATACGGGTGAGTCAATGCGCCGCATCGACCATGCCGGCAACCTTTCGTTAACCTTGCCACATGCCGTCCGCCCGGCTTTTGCTGGGGAAAACCGCGGCGCTATCATTGTGCCGGATTCGCGTCATGTCGTATCTTTCCGGCGCAAGCATACGACATGTAGTCCATCCTGTGCAGTGGTTTCGTCATCGTTCCGCAAGCGAAACATGTTTGCGGGAAGGGGGGCGGATTCCGCCGGAGCAAGGCCTCGAAAAAGGGCCGCCACACAGGCAGCACGTTTGCCGGCAGACACACCAGGTCAGGGGGCAGAAGCATCATGAGCAAGCAGAAAGGAAAAGGCCGCACATCCATCTGGACGGATGAGCTGGTGGCGCAAATGCTGAAACTGTGGGAAGAGGGATTGAGCGCCTCGGAAATTGCCCGCAGGCTGGGCCACGGCCTCAGCCGCAATGCCGTCATCGGCAAGATCCACCGCCTGCGCGCTGCTGGAAAGGTCGCAGGCCAACGCAAGAGCGATCCCACCCCACGCAAGCGCGCCACTCCCAAACCGGGCCGGCGCAAGGAAGCCGCGGCCATCGTTTCCACGCCTTCCACCGCTGCGCCACGTGGCGGTGGTGTCGCCGTGGTCGAACGGGTGGAAGCCGTTGCCCAGGAAGTGGTCGAGGCGCAGCCGCAACAGCGCCTGCGGCTGGTGGAGCTGGAAAAGGGGCTGGTTCAGGACATCATGGAGCTGAAATATGACTCCTGCCGCTGGCCCATTGGCAACCCTGGCGAAGACGACTTTTCCTACTGCGGGCGCAAGGCTGGCGATGGCAAACCCTATTGCGAGCATCACGCCGGACTGGCCTACACCAGCGGCAACAGCGGCCATCCCCGCCGCTGAGCCGGGCCGGTTCACATGCTGAGCGGCCCCGTCCGGTTTTTCGCCGATTGCATGTGCTCCTGCTCCAGCCGCTCTCCGGAAAGTGATTTGGTTGTTTGCGGCTGGCCTTCCCATATGATGCGTTGTGGGCGAACAGGGCCTGTGGCAGGAATCGGGAGGCTTTCCGATGAGTGGACAGGGTGAATGCTGCTCCTGCTCCGGCGTGGCACAACCAGCAGCGGTGGCGGCGGATGCGGAAGGGTTCTTCCGCGATCCCGTCTGTGGCATGACGGTTGATCCCGCCAACAGGGACAAACCCTTCACCGAGCATGACGGGCGCATCATCCGTTTCTGCAATCCGAAGTGCAAGGAGAAATTCCTTGCCAATCCAGGCGCATATCTGCGCACGCTCGATCCTGTCTCCGGCGCGGTGGTGGACAAGCCCTCCGCGCGGCATTACCTGAAGCACGACGGCTTGCGGCTGTATTTCGAATCCGCGGAGACGCTGCAGGCCTTTCAGGCCAACCCCGACGCCTACATCGAGCGCGCCCGCCAGTTGCAGCCTCCTCAGGCCGCCGTCGGCGCGGCGAAGTGGATCTGTTCCTGCCATCCGGAGATCGTCTCCGACCAGCCCGGCGATTGCCCCATCTGCGGCATGGCGCTGGAGCCGATCGCCGAGGCCGCCGAAACGGAGGAAGAAAGCGAGGAGAAAGATTTCACCCGCCGCTTTCTTCTCGGGCTTGTCCTTACCGTACCGCTGCTGATCATCGCCATGGGGCCACTGCTGGGCCTGCCATTGCCCGCCTGGCTGCAGGGGCGCAGCGGCGGCTACGTGCAGTTGCTGCTGGCCACGCCGGTGGTGCTCTATTCGGGATGGCCGTTCTTCCAGCGCGCCCTGGCCTCGCTGCGCACCAGCAACTACAACATGTTCACCCTCATCGGCCTCGGCGTCGGCGCCGCCTGGCTGTTCTCCTCCGCGGCAGTGCTGGCGCCGGAACTGTTTCCCGCCTCCCTGCGCGAGGAAAACGGCCTGCCGCCCTTGTATTTCGAGTCCGCCGCGGTGATCATCCTGCTGGTGCTCCTCGGCCAGATCCTGGAAATGCGCGCGCGCATGAAGGCTGGCAATGCCATCCGCGCGCTGCTGGCGCTGACCCCGCAAAAGGCGCATCGCATCCGTCCTGACGGCACGGAAGAGGATGTTTCGGTTGACTATGTCGCCATCGGCGACAGGTTGCGCGTGCGCGCGCATGAGCCGGTGCCGGTGGATGGCATTGTCGTGGAGGGTGGCAGCGCGGTGGATGAATCGCTGCTCACCGGCGAACCGGTGCCGGTGGAAAAGAAGCCGGGCGATGAGGTCGTCGGCGGCACGAAAAACCTCTCCGGTAGCTTTGTCATGGAAGCGCGCCGCGTCGGCGCCGGCACCGTGCTGGCGCAGATTGTCGAAATGGTAACCGCCGCGCGCCGCTCGCGTGCGCCCATCCAGTCGCTGGCCGATCGCTTCTCCGCCTGGTTCGTCCCGGCGGTGGTCATCATCGCCATTGCCGCCTTCGCCTTCTGGCTGCTGTTCGGCCCCCAGCCGCGCCTGGCCCATGCCCTGGTGGCGGCCATCTCCGTGCTCATCATCGCCTGCCCCTGCGCGCTGGGGCTTGCCACGCCGATGTCCATCACCACCGCCGTCGGGCGCGGCGCGAAGGCCGGCATACTGGTGAAGGACGCCGCCCACCTGGAGCAGCTCGCCCGCGCCGATGTGCTGGTCATCGACAAGACCGGCACCATCACCCAGGGCCAGCCGCGGGTGGTGCATGCGCAGCCCGTGGCCGCCGGGCTGGACGAGGACGATCTGCTGGCGCTGGCCGCCGCGGTGGAGTCCGGCGCCACCCACCCGCTGGCCCAGGCCGTGCTCGACAGCGCCCGCGAGCGCGGTATCACGCCGCCACGGGCGGAGGATTTCCACAGCAACACCGGCCTCGGCGTGGTCGCCAGGGTCGACGGCCATGAACTGGCGCTCGGCAATGTGGCAATGATGGAGGGCCTCGACATCGATCTCTCCGCGCTGGCCGATCAGGCCGGCGCCCACCGCCGCGAGGGACGCACCGTGGTGTTCTTGGCGCGCGATGGCGAGTTGCTGGGCTTTCTGGCCATCGCCGACCCGCTGAAGGACAACGCCGGGCCAGCGCTCCACACCCTGCGCCGCCACGGACTGAAGATCATCATGGCCACCGGCGATCAGGAAGAAACCGCGCAGGCCATTGCCGAACAGGTGGGCATCGACGAGGTACATGCCCGCACCACTCCGGCGGACAAGGCGGCGCTGGTGCGCCGGCTGAAGCGCCAGGGCCACACGGTGGCCTTCGCTGGCGATGGCGTGAACGATGCTCCCGCCATGGCCGAGGCCGATGCCGCCATCGCCATGGCCACTGGCGCGCAGGTGGCGGTGGAAAGCGCCGGCCTCACCCTGCTGAAGGGCGATCTCGCCCGCCTGGCGCAGGCCCGCAAGCTGGCCGAAGCGACGCTGAAGAACATCCGCCAGAACCTGTTCCTTGCCGTCATCTACAACGGCCTGAGCATCCCCATTGCCGCCGGCGTGCTTTATCCGGTGCTGGGCATCCTGCTCTCGCCGATGATCGCCGCCGCCGCCATGAGCCTCTCCTCGGTCTCCGTGGTGGGCAACGCCCTGCGCCTGTCGAGGCTGCGCCTGTAGGCGCAGCCTCTGGCGTCGAGCGTGAACTATTCACAAGGCAATGCATGAACAGGAAAAATACGCAACTTGATGCAGCGGAAATTGCAAGGCTTTGCGTCGTAATGGCGCAAAGCCTTGCAATATTCCTCAGGCAAAAATGTTGTTGTGCCGGCGCAGCGCCGCCGCAAGCCGGCACAACGCATCATTTTTCCTGAAGAAAAGTATTTGTGGCCGACACCGTCGGCCACAAAACTTTTCTTCACGACCGACTCTGGCATGTGCATGGATCAAGTGCAAAGCTGCAGGGTTTTCCAGGTTGCAGGTCTGAGCGGCCCTGCCATCAACTGGTGCAGTCGCTGCATTCCACCTGCAACTGCTGGCGCGGACGCAGGCTTACCGCATCACCCATGTTGAGGGTGATATTGCCCAGCACCAAGCTGCCGATACTGACCTTGTACTTGTAGCAGCCATAAGCGATCACCAGGTCGTTGCCGTCCTGCATGGAAGATTCCTGCTCCGCTGTCAGCGTCGGTGTCGTGCTCATGCACTGGAAATCGCCCAGGTGGTGTTTCCACGACAGTTTCGGATTGCCGGTGTTGTCATCCACGGTGAAGGTATAGATAGATACCGCCAGTGTGTTGCTGATCGGGAAGTCTCCCATGATGTACTGCGCCGCGTTGTAGTATCCGTCAATGTCGGATTTGCTGAGCACACCCTTTGCCTGCGTGATCAGATCACCCATGGTATTGGTTACGCGCGTCAGGCGGCGCGATGCCGTCGTTGCCAGGAACAGCTCCACCGCACCCAGCATGAGGATGATCAGGACCGGCATCAGCAAGCCGAATTCCAGCGCCGCGATTCCCTGCTCGTCGCCCATGCGGCGGCGCACGTGATATGTGATCAGGCGATTGAACCGCCCGATGACGCCACCCCGCGCCACGCTGTTGCCAGTATCATTGGTCTTGCTGTCCTGCAACATGATGCACACTCCCCGAAAAATCACCCTTTGTCAGCAAGGTTCGTTCAAAAAGGTTCGTTGCGGAAGGTCGTGGCCGCGCCGATAAGAATGCTGTTGTCTGGCGTCTTGCCGAGCAGACCGCCGCCAAGGATCGTCATGAAGCTCCACTTGTAGAATGCCCGCACCACCACCACCTGCCGTGGCCCGCCGATGTCATAGGTTTCCGGCAAGATCAGATTGCCGTCCTGGTCGTACGTGGGCTGATCCAGACTGACACTGGCGAAATCGGGAAAGGATTTCACTTCAATCTTCAGCCCGGTATTGCATTTGGACGTCCATAGGGCATAGCGGCACACGTAATCGCGGAACTGCTCCTGAGACAGGGTGTTCTTATAGGCCTGTCCGGTGCGCACCAATCGGGCGGCGCGCTCCACACCATGTTCGATGCCATTGCTGAAGTACATCAGCAGCGCCAGCTCCATGATGCCGACGACCACCCACAGGAAGGGCAGGATCACCAATGCGAACTCCACCGCCGTGGCGCCACTGGTGTCGCGCCGCCACCTGCGACGCCACGCGGCAATTCTTCCGGCAAACCGCTTCATGATCATGTGTTCCCGCTTGAAGCCTCATTCCAGTCCATGTCCCGGCGATCTGACGGGACAAGCCGATTCAAGCGGAACTTGTATCAATAAAGATTTTTCTTCCAGTTAGGCCAGCAGAATTTATTTGAATAAAACTGTATATATATCAACAATCATCTCATTTATACTTTGATAACAACAAATATAAAATTTTATGTATCGTGGCTCACGAAAAAGGGCGGAGGGTTCAACCCTCCGCCCTGCAAAGACGATCGCTGCGGTAAAGGACGCTGCTCAAGAATCCTTGTCCTTTTCCGCCTCGCTTTCCTCGCCACCTTCCTTCTCGGCCAGCGCGGCTTTCAGGATGTCGCCCAGCGAGGCGCCGGCAGCCGTTGAGCCGAATTCCTTCAGCGCCTTCTTCTCTTCCGCCACTTCCAGCGCCTTGATCGACAGCGACACCTTGCCGGAGGCACGATCCACGCTGGTTACCATGGCGTCCACCTTCTCGCCCTCGGCGAAGCGCTCCGGACGCTGCTCGGCACGATCCTTGGCCAGGTCGGCGCGCTTGATGAAGGTGGTGATGTCCGTGCCGGCGATCTTCACCTCGATGCCGCTCTCCTCCACCGCCGTTACCTCCGCGGTAACCGTCGCGCCCTTCTTCAGGCCCGCCTTGGCCAGCGGATCCTCGCCCAGCTGCTTGATGCCCAGCGAGATGCGCTCCTTCTCCTGGTTCACGTCCAGCACCACGGCCTTCACCTTCTGGCCTTTCTGGTAGTCCTTGATGGCCTCCTCGCCGGGCCGCGTCCAGTCGATGTCGGAGAGGTGCACCATGCCGTCGATGTCGTCTTCCAGGCCGATGAAGATGCCGAACTCGGTGATGTTCTTGATTTCGCCCTCGACCTCGGTGCCCACGGGATATTTCTCGCTGATGCTCTCCCACGGGTTCTCCATGGTCTGCTTCAGGCCCAGCGAGATGCGGCGGCGCTCCGGATTCACATCCAGCACCTGCACCTCCACCTCCTCGCCCACGGAGAGGATCTTGCTCGGATGCACGTTGCGCTTCGTCCAGCTCATCTCCGAGACGTGCACCAGGCCTTCCACGCCGTCTTCCAGTTCGATGAACGCGCCATAGTCGGTGATGTTGGTAACCTTGCCCTTCACCCGGGCGTTCACCGGATACTTCTCCACCACTGACTTCCACGGATCATCGGAAAGCTGCTTGATGCCCAGCGAGATGCGCTGTGTTTCCGGATTGATGCGGATGACCTTCACCTGCACCGTGTCGCCGACGCTCATCATGTCGGAAGGGTGCGAGACGCGCTTCCAGCTCATGTCGGTAACGTGCAGCAGGCCGTCGATGCCGCCCAGGTCGATGAACGCGCCATAGTCGGTGATGTTCTTCACCACGCCGTCCACCACCAGGCCTTCCTCCAGCTTTTCCAGCAGCTCCTGGCGCTGTTCCGCGCGGCTCTCCTCCAGGATGGCGCGGCGCGACACCACCACGTTGCCGCGGCGGCGATCCATTTTCAGGATCCTGAACGGCTGATCGACATTCAGCAGCGGCGTGATGTCGTGAATCGGGCGGATGTCGGCCTGCGAGCCGGGCAGGAAGGCCACCACGCCACCCAGATCCACCGTGAAGCCGCCCTTCACGCGGCCAAAGATCTGTCCCGTGACCGGCTCTTCCTTCTCGAAGGCCTCCTGCAGCTTCTCCCATACTTCCTCGCGGCGCGCCTTGTCGCGCGAGATGACCGCCTCGCCCAGCGCGTTCTCGATGCGGTCGAGATAGACCTCCACCTCATCGCCGACCTTCACTTCCTCGCCCGCCTGCTCGAACTCGCGCAGCGGCACGCGGCCTTCGGTCTTCAGGCCCAGGTCGATGATGGCAAAATCGTTCTCGATGGCCATCACCCGGCCTTTCACCACCTGGCCTTCCTTCGGCATGTGCGAGAGGAACGATTCCTCCAACAGGGCGGCGAACTCGTCGCGGGTGGGGTTCTGTGTCTCGCTCATTGCTGCGATATCCTTCTGTGCGTCAAACGAATAGGGGTTGGCCCACGGCAATGCCCGCAGGTCGTCCCGTCCGGGTGTTGCTCCGTTCATGCGCCGGGCGGGCGGTTTTTCCCTGGCTTCGTTCGTGTCCGCAAGGCCCCTGGTCGTATCCGTGGCGGGCATCGCGGACGGGTTGACACCTGCACCACCCGCTGTTCATACCGGGTGGCGCGCTCGAAAACGCGAAAAACCAAGCCGCCACGGGCCTGACGACACGGGTGGTGGCCAAGTGCCGGCCCCTGCCATCCGCGCCTGCGCCCGCGCTCCGGTTCATGCATCGCTGTTCCGGCGAGCATCGATGCGCGCATCGATGATGCGCAACGCCGCCTGAAACGCCGCATCTATATCCAATTCCGAGGTGTCCAGCAAGTGCGCGTCCTCAGCCGGTTTCATCGGCGCCTCGGCACGTGATGCATCGCGCGCGTCGCGCTCCTTCACCACGCGCAACACCTCCTCGTAAGGGGTATCGGCCCGCTCGCCGCCCAGCTCCAGCCAGCGCCTGCGCGCACGCACCTCCGGGCTGGCGGTGATGAACAGCTTCACATCCGCACCGGGAAGCACCACCGTGCCGATATCACGCCCGTCCAGCACCGCGCCGCGCGGCGCCTGGCGGGCGAAATCGCGCTGAAAGTCCAGCAACGCAGCGCGCACGGCCTTGTGCCGCGCCACCTTCGAGGCCGCATCACCGGCCTCGATGCTGCGCAGTTCGGGGTCTTGCAGCAATGATACATCAAGCTTGCGCGCCACTTCCGCCGCTGCCTGTTCATCGTCCGTGTCAAGCCCGGCGCGCAGCATCGCCAGCCCCACCGCGCGATACAGCGCGCCGGTGTCGAGATATTGCAGATCGTAGTGCGCCGCGATGCGCCGCGCCAGCGTGCCCTTGCCGGCGGCAGCCGGGCCGTCGATGGCAATGACCAGCCGCGGCTCGCCAGGCGTTCCGGTCTTGCCGGCGGCATTGGCCATCCGTGCGGTTTCGGCCATGCGTGCAATCCTCATGTTCACGTCGTTTCACGCCGCTTCACGCCGCGCCCGCTGCCTCGGTGATGTCCGCGCCCAGCGAGCGCATCAGTTGCGTGAAGCCGGGAAACGACGTGGCGATCATTTCCGCCCCGCGCACGGTTACCGGCTGTTGCGCCGCCAGCCCCAGCACCAGGAAGCTCATGGCGATGCGATGGTCATGATGGCTGTCGATGACCGCCCCGCCCGGCACGGCCTTGCCGCCGGAGCCGTCCACTTCCAGCCAGTCCTCGCCCGTGCGCACCGTTACGCCACAGGCTGCCAGCGCCTGCGCCGTTACCGCCAGCCGGTCGCATTCCTTCACCCGCAGCTCCGCCAGCCCTTCCATGCGCGTGGTGCCCTGCGCGAAGGCTGCCAGCACCGCAAGAATCGGATATTCGTCGATCATCGACGGGGCGCGGCCTCCCGGCACGGTGATGCCGCGCAGGCCGGAGGTTTCCGCCAGCAGATCGCCGACGATCTCCCCGCCCGACTGCCGCGGGTTCAGGATGCGGATCTCCGCGCCCATCTCGTGCAGCGTCTCGATCAGCCCGGTGCGCGTAGGGTTGAGCAGCACGTTCTGCACCAGCACCCGGCTGTCCGCGCAGAGGATGGCCGCCGCCAGCGGAAAGGCCGCCGAGCTGGGATCACCCGGCACCACGATCTCCTGCGCGGAAAGCTCCTTCATCCCCGTTACATGGATGCGCCGCACACCCTGTTCGTCTACCTCCTCGGCGATGTCCGCGCCGAAGGCCTTCAGCATGCGCTCGGTATGATCACGACTTGCCACCGGCTCGATCACCGTGGTGGTGCCCGGCGTGGCAAGGCCCGCCAGCAGCACCGCCGATTTCACCTGCGCGGAGGGCACCGGCAGTTCATACTCCACGGGCACGGGCTCCGCCGCGCCGCTGATGCGCATCGGCAGCGTGCCGCCCGGGGCGGTGTCGATGCGCGCGCCGAAGCGGCCCAGTGGCTCGACAATGCGCGTCATTGGCCGTTTCGACAGCGACTCGTCACCGGTGAAGATCACCTTGACCGGCGTGGTGGCCACCAGTCCGGCGGTGAGCCGCACGCCGGTGCCGGAATTGCCGAAGTCGATGGCCTCTTCCGGCTGCCGCCAGCCACGCACGCCCACCCCGTCAATGTGCCACACGCCCGCGCCGCTGCCATCCTGTGCCGAATGCCGCTCCAGCCGCGCGCCCAGCGCGGCCATGGCCTGCACCGTGCGCAGCACGTCCGCCGCCTCCAGCAGGCCGCTGACCCTCGTCGTGCCGATGGCCAGCGCGCCAAGCATCACCGCGCGGTGCGAGACCGACTTGTCGCCCGGCACCTCCACCTCGCCCGCCAGCCCCCGCGATGGTGCGGCGCGCAGCACCAGGCCGCTGGTTTCCTGTTCGTTACGCATATGTAACAGCTTTCATGAACGGTGGATTTCAGAATTTCCAGCCCTGCGCTTCCGCCACGATGAAGTCGCGGAACACCTTCACCCGCTTCGACTGGCGCAGCTCTTCAGGGTATACCAGATAGGTATCGAACTGCGGCATCGGCGTGTCCTTGAAGTC
>JAJRRZ010000267.1 GCA_024279045.1 Alphaproteobacteria bacterium | reverse complement strand
TGCTGGATGAATTGCTGCCATCGCCGGAAACAGCGCAAGCGCCACGGCTGGCGCGGGCCATGCGCCACGCGGTGCTCAATGGCGGCAAGCGCATCCGCCCGTTCTTCGTGCGTGAAGCGGCGCGGCTGTTCGGCGAGGACAGCACGCTGGACGCACGGGCGCTGCGCGCCGGCGCGGCTCTGGAGTGCCTGCACTGCTATTCGCTGGTGCATGATGACCTGCCAGCCATGGACGACGACAACCTGCGCCGCGGCCAGCCAACGGTGCATGTAGCTTTCGACGAGACCACGGCCATTCTTGCCGGTGATGCCCTGCAGGCGTTGGCCTTCGGCATTCTTGCCGATGCGGCCACGCACCCGCGGGCCGAGGTGCGCGCGCAACTGGTGGCGATGCTGGCGCACGCTTCCGGCGAGGCGGGCATGGTCGGCGGGCAGATGCGTGATTTGCAGGCCGAGCAGCAGCGCATCGACAACGAACACGAGATTGTCGCCATCCAGCGGCTGAAGACCGGCGCGCTGTTCGATTTTGCGCTGCGGGCGGGGGGCGTTCTGGCCGAGGCGGACGAAGACGACCTGGCGCGGCTGGGCGCATATGCTCAAGCCGTGGGGCTGGCGTTTCAGATTGCCGATGACATTCTCGACGTGGAAGCCTCCGCGGAGGAGCTGGGCAAGACGCCGGGCAAGGATGCCGCCGCCGGCAAGGCGACATTCGTCGATCTGCTGGGGCTTGATGGCGCGCGCACGAAGGCGGCGGAACTGGTGGAACAGGCACGGGATGCTCTCTCGTCCTATGGCGGCCGTGCCGATGTGTTGCGCGCGGCGGCACGCTTCATCATCGACCGCCGTGGCTGAGCGGCAGCTCCCGCATTGCCTTCACTTCTACAGCCGAGCATAAGCCGTTCACGCATCGTCGGGCGTCGGCCACAAGACTGTTCTTCATGATCGGCTCAATACAGGCCACGCAGCAGGCGGTCGATGTAGTTGCGCTCCAGTGGCGGACGGGTGGCATCCTCGGCACGCTTGCGCAGATATTCCAGAATGCGCCGGGCGCGCTGCGCGGCGTCGAGGTCGGGCACCATGGGGTTGTCCGGGCCCGGCTCGGCGAATTGTCCGCGCAGGGGGCGGCCCAGCGGGTCGTATTGGCGGCGCATCATGCCGATGCCGACACCGCCGCGCTGGCGGCCCTGCTGCCGGGCAATACGCCGCGCCAACTGCCGCGCACCACGACGCAGCGCCTGCAGGGCCTGCATCTGATCGCGCATGGCGCTGCCCGGGCGGCGCTGGCCGAGATTACGCGCCGCGCCGCGCATGGAGCGCTGCGCCTGTCCCAGTGCATCACCGGGAACCTCTCCATCGGACATGCCGCCTGACCGGTTGCCGTTGCGGCCATTCTCCGCAAAGCGGTTTTCACCTTGCGCCCGTGGCTGGCCACCGGGGCGAAAACCATCCGGCCCCTCACCCTGACGTTGCTGTTCACCGTCCTGCTGACCGTCTTGCTGACCATCTCGCTGGCCGTCCTGCTGCTGCCTGCCTTGCGGCTGCTCACCCTGGCGTTGCATCCGCTCCATCATCTGGCGCAGGGCCTCGGCCAGTGCCTGCTGCT
>JAJRRZ010000266.1 GCA_024279045.1 Alphaproteobacteria bacterium | reverse complement strand
GGCTGATCGAAAGAAACCTTAGCAACTCGAAAGCGAGACACAAACCTTGCAACCTTGCGTATTTCCGGCTGCTGCAATGCCTGGCGCAATTCTTCGGCAAGATGCACCGGCCACAGCCCGAACACCGGATGCATACGCCCACCGGAACAGGCAACAGCCATCTCCACCCCGTCTTCATCCACCGCCGCGCGCAGACGGGCGCACAGATCAGCGGGAAAAAACGGCGTATCCACCGCCACGGAGAGCAACCACGGCACCTCCGGGTGTTTTTCACGCAACCACAGCAGCCCAGCCAGAATGCCCGCCAACGGCCCCGCATGTCCAGGCAACGGGTCAGGCAACACAGCCTCCACGCCACGCAACCCACGCAATCGCTCGCCTTGGTCATTGGCGCTGATGGCCACATGTGCCACCTGTGGACGCAAACGCCCCAGCACATGCCCGATCAACGGCTTGCCTTTCAGCTCCAGGAAAGCCTTGTGCCGCCCACCCATGCGCCGCGCCAGCCCGCCGGCCAGCACCAGCCCCGCCACATCACCGCACGGGCCTGCCACGCCATTATCACCAACACTCACGGCATCAGATCGCCAGCCAGAAATGCCCGCGCCTCTGCTGTTTCGGGCTGCCGAAAGAACCTTTCAGCCGGGGCATCTTCCAGCAGCAACCCGTTGTGCACGAACAGCACATGCTGCGCCAGCCGCCGTGCCTGCGCCATGTCGTGGGTGGAAAACACGATGGTCGCGCCGCGCTCGTGCATGTGCGCGATCAGCGCCTCCAGTTCCAGCGTCGCCGCCGGATCCAGCGACGCCGTCGGCTCGTCCAGGAACAACACCTCTGGGTGCAGCAGCCACGCCCGCGCCAATGCCAGCTTCTGTTGCTCGCCGCCAGACAACGCCCGCGCCGGCCGCCCCGCCAGATGCTGCAACCCGCACAGTTTCAGGGCCCGCGCCACCAGCCGCCGCGCCTCTTCGCCACGCACGTTGCGCCCCTTCAGCACGAACAGCAGATTGTCCCGCACGCTGCGCCGCAACAGCACGGGCCGCTGAAACACCATCGCCTGCCGCCGCGCCACCTGCCGCGCATTGCCGCCCAGCGCCCCTTCCCAGCGCAACGTGCCGGAGGTGGGACGGATCAGCCCATGGCACAGGCGCAGCAACAGGCTCTTGCCCGCGCCGTTGTAACCCAGCACAACCGTGCGCCGCCCTGCCGGCAGGCGAAAGGAAATGCCCCGCAACAGGGCCACCCTGTCCACCACGTAATGCACATCGTCCAGCACCAGCGGCAGAATGCCCGCCTGTTCGGCATCACGCATCACCGCCCGCTCGCGCGCCACCTTCGCCCGCTCCAGCGGCACCAGCCGCCCGCCGTCGCCCTGCCGCGCCGACGATGCTTCCTCGCGATGCTTTTTCTCGCCTCCGGGAAAACGGATGATCTGCATGACGCCTGCTTCCTGCCGTGCATCAAGCCGAAGCCCTGTCATGCAAGCTGCCACACAACCTTTCGCCGGACAACCCGTTCGCCTTCTGCTGCAAGCGGAAGTTCGCAGACATTCCGGCAATCCAGACTATGGGTTCTGAGCTTGGGCTCAGGACTCATAAAGAGGGATGGTAGATGCGTCATTTACTTGAAAATCAGCGCTCTTTTGCCCGCCGGGAATACCCGTAGGTATTTCCAAGGGCAAAAGGGCGCTGATATGCAGTGCAAATGGTTTGGGATGCCGTGCAAATTTTGGGCCCTGAGCCCGGGCTCTCAAACCCGGCCACGGGCACCGGAGGAGATGTAATCCTGCAAGGCCGACTGTTGCTGGTTCAGGCTGTAGAGCGTGTGATGCACCCGCTTGATGATGGCGCGCATGAAGTCATACATCAGTTGCGGATGCGTAGTGATCAACGGCTTGATCTCATCGGCGCTGAACTGCAAGACTGTCGCATCACCCAATGCAATCACTGACATGGTGTGCGGCGTGTCGTCGATAAAGCTCAGTTCGCCCACCAGGTCGCCACGGTGCAGCGTGTGGATGACCCGGTATGGTTTCAACCCCTTTGGTGTTTCCTCGATACGCGCCAGATGGCCATCCACCACCAGGAAAAAGCTGTTGGTCAGCTCTCCTTTGCGAAACAGGTAATCATCGCTCTTCAGCTTGACGATGGAGCCGGCATGCTCGGCCAACACCTTGGCACCCTCTTCGCCAATATATTGACCGATCGGCGCTTCGAGAATGAAGTTCTTGATCTTCTCGATGTCTTCCGGCCTGCGTTGGTTCTGTTCAGACATGAGCTTGCACTCCTGGTGAAAAATGACAGGGCCTTTTGCAAATTGTCGGCTGCCCGGAGCCTCCCCGAACGACTCCTCCATGTAGATAGATTCATCATCAATGGTATTACCATGAAAGAAATATACAACAGAAGTGGCTCGGCCTGCTTGAATGGTTCCGGAGCGATTTTGCAAGTAAATCACCCGCCCTGTGATGCTGCGACCGGTACCGGTCGCAGCGCCTCATGATATGCCAGATCGAGCTCACGCTCGACTACGAGGAAGTGTTTGCCCATGTTCGCGGCGAAATCAGCCTGCCCTGCCACATAATCAATGACCCATCAGCGGAGCGCATCCGCGCCTTGCACGCACCCAGGCCTGAACCGCGGGCAATTCGCCGAAAAGTTCAGTCTCGATGTCCGGGCCATCCAGGATTGGAAACAGGGCCGCAAGGTTCCCGGCAGAGCCGCGCACGTATCGCTGACAGCCATGGAAAGAGACCCGCAGCAGCGGAGCACGCCATCAGCGATTGATGATCCTGCCTGTCTGGGCAGAAAAACGTGAATGATAAAGCCTGCTCCGAAAGATCGCGGCACACCAAGCCAGCAGCCGACAGGCTTTTGGAACATCATCAGCCAAACAGCCCGGGCGCCAGGTGGCCGGCGATCCATGCGCCATAGCCCAGCGTGAACAGGCCAATGCCATATTGCAATGTCGCATGCCAGCGGGTCAGCCCCTTGCCAGCCTTGTGCAGTGGCAGGGCGATGATGGCCGATACAGCCGCCATGCCGACGATGGAGCCGATACCGAAGATCACGATATAGAGCAGCCCCAGCCACACATCGTGCAGGGTCTGCAAGGTCAACAGCACCAACGCCGCGGTGCCGGCCATGCCATGCACCATGCCCACCAGCAGCGCCCGTCCGTCCAGCGCCTCCCGCCAGGAAAGATGCTCGTGCGCATGCGGATCGCGCTCATGCGGCACACTGCCGTCATGCGCATGGGCGTGGAAATGCCGCACGCCATCGGCATGTTCATGCACATGAAAATGAATGCCCTTGCGCCACATGCGGCGGATGACATCCGCCCCCAGCAGCATCAGCATGATGCCAACGACGAATTCCAACCCCTCGGCGAAGCGCTCCGGCACCTGCGCATCCATCCACAACACCACGCCACCGAGCAACAGCAGGGTCAACGTGTGCCCCAGCCCCCAACTGGCGCCCACGCGCACCGTTTCCCGCACATTGTGCGCCCGCGTGGCCATGGACGCCACCGCCGCCAGATGATCGGCCTCCACCGCATGGCGCATGCCGATGAGCAGGCCCATGAACAGGATCAGCAGCGTCTCCATTGCTTCGCTCCCCTTGTCTTGCGCCACGCATGGCACCCATGCCCCGCGCAGGCGGTATCACGTCTTCCCACTGCCACTGTCCACATCAGCATATACGTGGCAATTGATCCCCCACGAGCACATCGACAATGCGCTCGCCGCCGAATGCCGTGTTCAGGACAACCGTGCCGGCAGGCGCCTGCGCAACCTCGCCGATGATGGCGGCCCGTGTCCCGGCGGGATGCGCCCGCATGGCCGCCAGCACGTCTTCCGCCGTCTCCCGCGGCACGATGGCCACCAGCACGCCTTCATTGGCCAGATACAACGGATCCAGCCCCAGGATTTCGCACATGCCGCGCACCTCGTCGCGGATGGGCAAGCTGGTTTCATCAATGCGCATGCAGGTATTGCTGGCGCTGGCGAACTCGTTGAGCACCGTCGCCAGACCACCACGGGTGGCATCACGCATGCAGTGAATGTCCGGGCACACCTCCAGCATCGCCGCCACCAGGCCGTTCAGCGGCTTGCAGTCGCTCTCGATGGTGTGCTGCAACGCCAACTCGCCACGCGCATCGACGATGGCCGCGCCATGATCGCCAATGAACCCGTTGACGATAATGACATCGCCCGGCGCCGCGCGCGTATCGGAAATGTCGATGCCTGCCGGAATGACGCCGATGCCGGCGGTATTGATGAATATCCTGTCCGATGCCCCCTTGTGCACCACCTTGGTATCGCCGGTAACAATGGCCACGCCTGCCTCGTCCGCCGCCGCGCGCATGGATTGAGCAATGCGCTGCAGGTCGTCCTGCGGCAGTCCTTCCTCCAGTATCAGCCCACAGGAAAGGAACAAAGGCACCGCCCCACCCATGGCCAGATCGTTCACCGTGCCGTTGACCGCCAGCTTGCCGATGTCGCCACCGGGAAAGAATGGCGGATCCACCACGAAGGAATCGGTGGTGAAGGCCAGCCGGTCGCCACGCGCCAGCAACTGTTGCAGGTCCACACGGGCCTGATCCTGCAGCGGCGCCAGCAGCGGATTGTCAAAGGCCGGCAGCAACACCTGCTCGATGAGCTGGCGCATGGCCTTGCCGCCGCTGCCATGGGCCAGCGTGATGGTCTGGCGCCGCGCCGCACCATTGCCACCCGGCACCCCAGCGCCGCCTTTCACCCGCATGCCGCTCATGCCTCGGCCTCCTGCCCGCTGCCCTGCTTCTTCTCGCGCACCTGTTGCACCGCACCGTAATTGTAGTAGGCGGCGCAGGCTCCCTCCGACGACACCATCAGCGCCCCCATCGGCGTCTGTGGCGTGCATTGCGTGCCGAACACCTTGCATTCCCACGGGCGGATGATGCCCTTCAGCACCTCGCCACACTGGCACGAGCGCGGGTCGGCAATCTTCACGTTCGGCACCGGGAACTTGCGCTCCGCATCATGCTCGGCATAGGCATCGCGGATGCGCACGCCGGAATGGTCGATGGAGCCCAGCCCGCGCCACTCGAAGAAGGGCCGCAGCTCGAAGACTTCCGCAATGGCCTGCAAGGCTGCCGGATTGCCCCGGTCGGGCACCACGCGCTTGTATTGATTTTCCACCTCGCAGCGTCCTTCGTCGAACTGCTGCAGCAGCATGAACAGCGAGTGCAGAATGTCCAGCGGCTCGAAGCCGGTGATGACAATGGGCCGACCATAATCCTCCGCCACGAAGCGGAACGGCTCCTTGCCCACCACCATGCTCACGTGCCCCGGCGCGAGAAAGCCGTCGATGCGCATGTCCGGCGAATCGAGAATGGCCTTGATGGTAGGCACCGTGGTGATGTGGTTGCAGAACAGCGAGAAGTTCTTCACTCCTTCGCGCCGTGCCTGCATCACGGTGAGCGCTGTGGAGGGCATGGTGGTCTCGAAGCCCAGCGCAAAGAAGATGACCTCCCGGTCGGGATTCT
>JAJRRZ010000015.1 GCA_024279045.1 Alphaproteobacteria bacterium | reverse complement strand
CGCGCCCGCCGCGCCACCACTGGCCGGGGCCAGCGCCGAGACCGGGCTGGCGCCAGGCCGCGTGGCCGTTGCGCCGTTGCCGCCACCCGGCAGTGGTGGCGCCGCCGCGCCCGCGCCACTGATGCCGGCACAGCCAGTATCCATCCCCCCGGCGCTGGCCAAGCTTTCTGCTCCGGCGCTGCTGGAGAAGGCCCGGGCGCATTTCCTTGCCCGCCGCTACGACAAGGCGGAAGAGGCCTATCGTGTGTGGCTCAGCCGCTTTTCCAGCAATCCGAAAATGGCCGAGGCCCAGTTCGAACTGGGCGAAACACTCTACATCCAGGGGCGTTTTCAAGAGGCGGGCAGGTTGTTTGTCGATGCCTATCGCAGCGCGCCGGGCAGCTCCATCGCCCCGCGCGCACTGTTGCGGCTGGGCCAGTCGCTGAGGCGCATGGGCAAGAAGGCCGCGGCCTGCAAGGCGCTGGCCAGCCTGCGTCAGCGCTACCCCGATTCGCGCGCCGCGAAGTGGCAGGCCCCGCGCGAAATGAAACGCCTGAAATGCAAGGGCTGACGAGCTGACGCCGCATGGGGATAACCACACACCCGTTCCAGAGCCCGTTTCGGAGAAGGAAGCCGATGCGCTGTTCGGCTGGCTGAGGCACTGGCCACGGCTGGCGCTGGCGGTGTCCGGCGGGGGCGACTCGCTGGCGCTGATGCATCTGCTTGCCGCGTGGGCGGCGCGAACACCCGATGCACCCATGCTGCATGTGTTGACGGTGGATCATGGCCTGCATGCGCATTCTGCCGAAGTGGCCGAGGAGGTCTGCCGTCAGGCCGAGGCCTTGGGCCTGTCTTGCTCCATCCTTCGCTGGAGCGGTGAAAAACCCGCCACGGGCATCGAGGCGGCGGCGCGGCAGGCCCGCTATGCCCTGTTGGCCCGCTGGTGCCTCACCCATGAAGCGGCGCTGGTGGTTGCGCACACGCTGGAAGATCAGGCCGAAACCTTCCTGATGCGGCTGGCGCGTGGCTCCGGCATCGATGGCCTCGGCGCCATGGCGCGAGAAAGCCGTGTGCCGGATGCGCAGCCCTTCGTTGCCCTGTTGCGGCCACTGCTGGAAATGCCGCGCGCGCGGTTGCGTGCCACGCTGGCGGCTCGTGGCGTCGGCTGGCACGACGATCCGGCCAATGCGGATGAGCGTTTCGAGCGGGTGCGCATCCGCCAACTGCTGCCGCTGCTGGCGGAGCATGGCATTACGCCGCGGGCCATCGCCACCAGCAGTCGCCGTTTGCGCCGGGCGCGCGATGCCGTGCAGCGGCAGACAGAGCATTTCCTGCGCGGGCAGGTGAAGCTGCATTCGCTGGGCTGGGCGGAACTGCCGCGCGGCGCCTTCGATGCCCTGCCAGCGGAGGCTCGGCTGCGGGTGCTGGCGGAGTTGATCGGCCATGTGGGCGGCAATGGCGCACCATTGCACGGCATGGCCGGGCTGGAACGGCTGCTCGGCTGGCTGCAGCAGGCGGATGCGGCCCGGATGCCCCGCGTGCAGGCGCTGGGCGGGGCGCTCATCGTGCGGCGCAAGCGGATAATCATCATTGGCCGCGAGCCAGGGCGCCCCGGCCCGGCGCTGCGGCTGGGGCCGGATGCGCCACATGGCGTGTGGGACAAGCGCTTCGACATCACGCTGCGGGGGCTGTGCAGTGTGGTGGAAGTGATCATGCTGGGCGAGGTGGCCGCGGCTGGCAAAGCCGATACCATGCCCGCCAATATGCCGAAGCGCCCGAAACACGTTCCCGCCTTCGTCTGGCGCGCGCAACCGGCCATCGTGCGGGAGGGCCAGTTGCTGGCCCTGCCATCGAGCGGCTGGCGGGCGGCGGATGCGCCCTTCACCGATGTGCGCATTGCGCCAATTCCCCGGCTTGCCATGCCGCAAGACGAAGATGATGTTCAAACGCTGTGAAGCACGCGCGGCTGTTCGGGCTTGCGGAAGGGACGCTCGTGCTCCAGCACGGGGATCTGCTGGCGCACGCGCGCCACATGCCCGGCATCCAGCGTGGCGTAAAGCACCGCGGGTTCTTCACCCGCCTCGGCCAGCACATCGCCCCATGGCGAAATGATCAGGCTGTGGCCGAAGGTCATGCGTCCGCTGTCGTGCAGGCCGCCTTGCGCGGCGGCCAGCACATATGCGCCGTTCTCGATGGCGCGGGCGCGGGTGAGCGTGTGCCAGTGGGCCTTGCCGGTGGGCACGGTAAAGGCCGCCGGAATGGTGAACACCTGCGCACCGGCCAGCGCCAGCGTGCGATACAGCGCCGGGAAGCGCACGTCGTAGCAAATGGACATGCCCAGCCGCAGGCCGGCCACGTGGGCCAGAACGGCACTGCCGCCGGGGCGGATGTAGCTCGATTCGCGGTGGTGCTCGCCCTTCACGTCCACATCGAACAGGTGGATCTTGTCATAGGTTGCCAGGGCCTTGCCGTCGGGGCCGAAGAGGATGGAACGGTTCGCCAGCCGTTTCTCGCCCGGTTCCTCGGCGCGCAGGGCCAGCGAGCCGATGTGCAGATACATCTCCAGTTCACTGGCCAGCTCGGAAAAGAAGCGCACCGCCATATCCTCGCTCATGGTCTTCACCACGTGGCGCAGGCGCTCCTTGTCTTCCTCCATGATGGCGGTGTTTTCCGGTGTCAATACATAGCGCGCGCCACTGGCGCGGGCCTCGCGGGCAAATTCGCGCACGGTGCGCAGGTTGGCGTCGATGTCGGCGCCGGAACGCAACTGCACCACGGCAATGGAGAGTTTCGGCGCATGCATGGTCGATGCCTCCCTTGCGATGTCCGGAACGTGATCAGCCTCCGTTCAGCAGCGGATCCAGCCGCCCAGCCTTGTCCAGCGCGTAGAGATCATCGCAGCCGCCGATGTGCTGGCCGTTGATGAAGATCTGCGGCACGGTGTGGCGGCCATTGGCCTTGCGCGTCATTTCCTCGCGCAAGGCCTGGTTGAAGGTTACGTCGATCTCGGTGAACTGCACACCCTTCCTGCGCAGCAGCTTTTTCGCCGAAACGCAGTAGGGGCAGAATTTCGTGGCGTAAACGATCACTTCGGCCATGTGGATCTTTCCGTACTGGATGATGTGATGCTTGTCGCCTCAAATATGCAAGGCGTCGCGCTGGCTCGCAAGGGCGAAAACCGCCACGTGCACTTCCCGCGCACCGGCGGCAAGCAGCTCTCGTGCACAAGCGCGAGCGGTGGCGCCGGTGGTCAGCACGTCATCCACCAGCAGCACCGCGCGGCCTTGCAGCATCTGGCCCCGGGCGGAATCGACGGCAAAAGCATGGTGCAGATTGTAGCGCCGCTGCTGGCCGGAAAGCTGCGTCTGCGGCGTGGTGTAACGCACCCGGCGCAGCAGCTCCGGCGCCAGTTCCAGGCCGGAAAGCCGCGCCAGGTGGCGCGCCAGCAGCATGCTCTGGTTGAAGCGGCGCGCCCACAGCCGCCTGCGATGCAGCGGCACCGGCACGATCAGCGCATTGCGCGGCACATGGCCATGAACGCGGCGAAACATCAGCCGCGCCATGAAACGCGCCGGGGCCTCGTCGTCATGAAACTTCAGCCGGTGCACCAGCGCGCGGGCGGCATTGTCATGCAAGCTGGCGGCCAGCAGGGCGCGCCAGGGCTCGCGCCGCGCATGCCGGTGCATCAGCAGATACTGGTCGATGGCGGCGCGCTGGCCCATGAGCGGCAGGCCCGTGGTCGGGCAGGCAGGCTCCTCGATCAGCCGCAGGCCGCCCCAGCAGCCGCCGCACAACTGATGCGGCTGCGCCGTGGGCGCGCGGCACAGCAGGCAGCGCGGCGGCAGCAGCACATCCAGCACCCGCCCGCCCAGCCGCCGCAACAGGGCAGCCGGGCTGACCGGGCCGAGGAAAGCTTGTTGCCATTGCCAGTGCAACATGCGGCCATGCTATAGCAACAGGCATGAACGCACATCCGCAATGGCACATCGATACACAGGATTTCCGCAGCCTTGCGCGGGCCCGACTACTGCCCGCGCCACCATTGCCGCCGGCGCGGGCGCGAGGCTTGCGCCCGGCGGCGGTGCTGATGCCGCTGCTGCACGTGAATGACGCGTTGCACCTGCTGTTCACCGTGCGCCCGGCGGGCATGCCGAGCCATGCGGGCGAGGTCTGCTTTCCCGGTGGAGGAGTGAAAGCGGGCGAGGATGCGCTGCGTGCCGCGCTGCGCGAGGCGCGGGAGGAGGTGGGCATCGCGCTGGAGCAGGTGGAGGTGCTGGGCTTCTGTGATGCGCAGGTTACCGGCAGCGGCCATGTGATTGCCCCGCTGCTGGGGCTGGTGGCGGCGGATTGCGCCATTGCGCCCTGTCCGCGCGAGGTGGCGGAAGTGTTCACCGCGCCGCTGGCGCATTTTCTCGACGTGGCAAACTATCGCGTGGAACGGCGGCTGGTGCGCGGGCGCTGGCGGGACTACCGGGTGGTGCGCTGGGACGGTCATGTCATCTGGGGAGCGACGGCGGCCATCCTGTGGCGATTGCGGGAGCGCCTGGCATGAGCATGGTCGATGATCGGCTGACGGCAGAAGAGCGCCAACGCCTGCATGCCTTGCTGCAGGCGCCATTGGCGGGGGATGTGTTCCAGGCGCTGGGGTCGGAAAATGCACGCATCGTTGGCGGTGCGGTGCGCAATGCACTGCTCGGCGCGCCGGTGAAGGATATCGACTTCGCCACCACGCTGCCGCCAGAGGAGGTGATGGCGCGGCTGGCGCGGGCCGGATTTTCCATGCATCCGGTGGGCATCGATCATGGCTCGGTGCTGGCCGCGCGCGACGGACAGACTTTCGAGATCACGACATTGCGCCGCGACGTGAAAACCGACGGGCGGCACGCCGAGGTGATGTTCACCGACGACTGGGAGCAGGATGCGCGGCGGCGTGATTTCACCATGAATGCGCTGTATCTGGATGCCGCTGGCCACCTGCACGATCATGTCGGCGGGCTGGACGATGCGCGAGCGCGGCGGCTGCGCTTCATTGGCGATGCGGCGCGGCGCATTGCCGAGGATTATCTGCGCATTCTGCGCTATTTCCGCTTGCTGGCCGAATATGCCGCCAATGCCCCGGCGGATGATGACACACTAGCGACAATCGCCGCCACGAAAGAAGGACTGCGGCGCATTTCCCGCGAACGCATCCGCGCGGAAATGCAGCGGCTGTTGCAGGCCGATGGCGCTTCGCGGGCGCTGGAGCTGATGCAGCGCACGGGCGTGGACGGGCTGGTGCTGCCCGCCGACTGCGCGCGCGACAGGATGGCGCTGCAGCGCATGATGCAGCAGGATGCGGCACTGGGGCTGGCGGCGGACTGGCTGCTGCGGCTGCTGGCCTTCTGTGGTGTGCGCGAAAGCCTGAAGCAGCCGCTGAAGCTGACGCGGGCGGAGGCGCAACGATTGCAGACGCTGCAACGGCTGCTACGGCGCGATGCCCTGCCGCGGGACGAAATGGGCCGCAAACGCCTGATCTACCGCCACGGGGCGCAGACGGTGCGCGATCTGGCGCGGCTGGCGGCGGCGCACGGCTGGCTGGCCGGGGATGATCTGCGCGCGGTGCTGGCGCTGGCCGATGCATGGCGCCCCCCGGTGTTTCCGCTGCGTGGGCGCGATGTCATCGCCGCCGGGGTTGCGCCGGGCGCGGCGGTGGGCAAGACCTTGCGCAAGCTGGAAGAGCGCTGGCTGCGGCAGGGCTTTCGACCAGACACACGCGAAGCGTTACTGCGCCAGTTGCGCGAGATGCCGAAGGAGGAAAAACCGTGAGCGACAAAGGCGGTTCGGGAGATGCGCCAGTGGTGCCGGTGGCGCCGGTGGCAACGGCAGCGCCGGTGGCGCTGGTAACTGGCGCGGCAAAGCGCGTCGGACGCACGGTAGCGCTGGCGCTGGCCGAGGATGGCCATGACGTGGCGGTGCATTACGGCGGCTCGGCGGCGGAGGCAGCGGAGGTGGCCGATGAAATCCGCGGTCTGGGCCGCCGTGCGGCGCTGGTGCAGGGTGATCTGGCCGAGCCGGGCGCGCCGGGGCGCATCATGCGGGCGGTGGTGGAGCAACTGGGCGCGCCGGTGGTGCTGGTGAACAATGCCTCGCTGTTCGAGCGCGACGAGCTGGACGACATGAGCGAGCAGCAGTGGGAAGCGCACATGGCGGTGAACCTGCGCGCGCCGGTGTTTCTGGCCCAGGCGTTTGCGAAGGCAAAACCGGCGGGGGCGGCGGGCAACATCATCAACATCATCGACCAGCGGGTGCTGAAGCTCAATCCGCTGTTTTTCTCCTACACCATCAGCAAGGCGGGGCTGTTTACCGCCACGTGCACGCTGGCGCAGGCGCTGGCCGGCCAGAACATCCGGGTGAACGCCATCGGCCCCGGGCCGACACTGCCCAGCAAGCGCATGTCGCAAGAGGACTTCGCAAAGCAGTGTTCGCTGACGCTGCTGGGTTGCGGCACCTCGCCGGAAGAAATTGCCCATGCGGTGCGCTTCATCCTTTCCGCGCCAGCCTTCACCGGACAGATGATCGTGCTCGATGGCGGACAGCACCTGCGCTGGGAGACACCGGATATCACGGAAGTGCCGGAATGATCCCGGCAATGGCGCGCATCTATCCTCACAGGAAACCGTAGGGATCGATATCGATGTCGAGCCTGATGTTGGCGGGTGGCTTGTGCTGGCCCAGCCAGACGCGGATGAAACCTTGCAGATCAGCGTTGCGCGGGCCTTTCAGCAACAGGCGGTAACGGTAACGTCCGCGCAGACGGGCGAGGGGCGCTGGCGCGGGGCCAAGCACCTCGATGAGCTGCGAAGGAGGGTGGAAGCGGGCCAGCGCCGTGGCAAAGGCATGCGCATCCTCTTCCGACGGGGCGGAAATAATGATTGCCGCCAGCCGCCCGAAGGGTGGCATGCCGGCGGCCTGCCGGGCGGCTTTTTCCTGTTGCAGGAAGGCCTCGCGATCACGCGCGGCCAGCGCCTGCATCAATGGTGTGTCGGGCATGTGGGTCTGGATCAGCGCGCGTCCCGGACGCTCCGCCCGGCCCGCCCGGCCCGCCACCTGCGCCAACAGTTGCCAGGTGCGCTCGCCAGCGCGCGGGTCGGCGGTTTCCAGCGCCAGGTCGGCATCGATTACCCCGGCCAGCGTCAACAGCGGAAAGTGGTGCCCCTTGGCCACCAGTTGCGTGCCGATGATGATGTCGTGTTCTCCCGCGGCAATTTCCTCCATGCGCTTCTTCAGATCCATGCCGCTGAACAGGTCGGATGACAGCGCCAGCACCCGTGCCTGCGGCCAGCGGGCCTGCGCCTCTTCCGCCAGCCGTTCCACGCCGGGGCCGACCGGAGCCAGCAGTCCTTCCGCGCCGCATTCGGGGCATGCATGGGGCAATGGCTGGACATGGCCGCAATGATGGCACAGCAGCATCTCGCCCTGTCCGCCGGCGGCAAACCGGCGGTGCTGCACCAGCCAGGTGGCGCATTGCGGGCATTGCAGGCGATGGCCACAGGCCCGGCACAGGGTCAGCGGCGCATAGCCGCGGCGGTTGAGAAACAGCAGGGCCTGTTCGTTGCGCTTCAGTGTTGCATCCACGGCATGCGCCAGTGGCTCGGCGATCCATTGCCGTGGTGGCAGCTTGTGCGCGCGCAGATCGATCAGCTCGATGTCCGGCAGTGTGGCCGGGCCATAGCGCTGGCGCAGGCGGATGTGGGCATAGCGCCCGCGCTCGGCATTGACGATGCTTTCCAGCGACGGCGTGGCCGAAGCCAGCACCACCGGCGTCTCGGCCAGCTTGCCCAGCATCACCGCCACGTCGCGGCCCTGATAGGGCACGGTGCTGTCCTGCTTGTAGGCGGCCTCGTGCTCTTCATCGACGATGATGACGCCAAGATCCTTCCACGGCAGGAACAACCCCGAGCGCGCCGCCACGACAATACGCACCGCACCCGCCGCAACGCCGCGCCAGATACGCCCGCGCGCCGCTGGCGGCAGGTCGGAATGCCACTGCGCCGGGGCAATACCGAAGCGCTGGCGCACACGCTCGATAAAGCCTGCCGTCAGGGCGATTTCGGGCAGCAGCAGCAGCGCCTGGCGCCCGGCCAGCAGGGCCTGCTCCATGGCCTCGAAGTAGACTTCCGTCTTGCCCGAGCCGGTGATGCCGTCCAGCAGATGCACGGAAAAACCGCCATGCCGCACCGCCCCGCGCAGGGCCTGCGCAGCGGCCTGCTGCTCGCCGGTCAGCTCCGGCGGGGCGAAACCGTCGGGGTCGGGCACGGGCCAGCGCGGCTCGCTGGCGCTGCCGGGCAGCGGTTCGGCGCGCAGCAGCCCGGCATCGGCCAGTCCCTGGATGACCGAGCGGCCCACCTCGGCGCGCTGCATCAACTCGCCGGTGGGCAGCGGTGCGGTGGCCTTGGCGAGCGTCTGCAGCATGCGCTGGCGCTGCGGTGTGATGCGGTGTCCGGCGGCGCGTGCTTCATCGGCATTCATGGCGGCGCGCCAGCCGGTTTGCGCCCGCGGCGGACGAAAGGCTTCGCGCGCGCCCATGAACAGCTTCAGCGCTTGTCCCGGCGTGGTGATGTAGTAGTCGGCCAGCCAGTCCACCAGTTGCCGCTGGGCGGTGGGCAGCGGCGGGATGTGTGTCAGCACCTCGTCGATGTCCTTCAGCCTGCCCTGAACGGCCTTGGCGCCGTTGGGTGAGAGCGATCCGGCATCGGCCCGGCGCAGCCGCCAGACGACGCCCACCTCGCGGCGGTTGCCCAGCGGCACACGCACGAATGCGCCCGGCTGAACCATTTGTTCAGGGCTGGTGCGGTATGTGAAAGGGTGCGGCAGCTTCAGCGGCAGCAGTACATCGGCCAGCATGGATGCAGCGGCGCCAGGCGGGGAATTGTCATCGGCCTTGCTCATGATGGCGCAATGCATAGCAGATTCGGCGCGGAGCCAACAAAATGCCCCATCAGGACGACAACCGAAATGGTCGGGATGAGCCGCTCCTGCGGCTGGCCTTCGCTGTGGATGCGGCGTGTGCCGCGCAAGGCTGGTTGACGGCCTTGCGCGAGGAGCGGCGCTCCTCCGCCCACACGCTGCAGGCTTACGTGCGCGATCTGGCGCATTTCAGCCGCTTTCTGGCCGAGCATGCGGGCACACCCGCGGCGCTGGCCGATCTCGCCGCGCTGCGCCCGGCGGATTTTCGCGCCTGGCTGGCGGCAGGGCGCCGCGAGGGCGCATCGGCGCGCACGCTGGCGCGCAGGCTTTCCGCCGTGCGCGGGTTTTACCGCTGGCTGAAACAGCATCATGGCATCGACAATCCGGCGCTGGCGGTGGTGCGCGGGCCGAAGCTGGCGCGCGGCCTGCCGCACCCAGTGGCGGAAGACCGGGCGCTGGAGCTGTTGTCCGTGGTGCTGCGCGAGGCGGACATGGAGGCGGCGAATGCACCGCCATGGGTACTGGCGCGCAATGCGGCGGTGCTGGCGCTGCTGTATGGCTGCGGCTTGCGCATTTCCGAGGCGGTGGGACTGACGGTGGCGCAGGCGCAGCCGCTGCTGCGCGGACAGGTAGATTATCTGGCGATTTCCGGCAAGGGCGGCAAGCAGCGTATCGTGCCGGTACTGCCCGCGGTGGTGGCGCTGATGCGGCGCTATGCACAGGCCTGCCCCTTTGCACCAAAGTCGGAAGAAGCATTCTTTCGCGGTGTGCGGGGCGGGGCGCTGTCGCCACGCATCATCCAGCAACTGATGGCGCGGCTGCGCGGCTACCTGGGCCTGCCGGAAACGGCCACGCCACATGCCCTGCGCCATTCCTTCGCCACACACCTGCTGGCCGGGGGGGCAGACTTGCGCGCCATTCAGGAGCTTCTGGGCCATGCCAGCCTGTCCACCACGCAGATCTACACCCACGTGGACGGCAACGCCCTGAAACGCGTACACGCGCAATGTCATCCACGTGCATGACGGAGCATGCGCAACCCTGGGGTAATTTACGCATTCTTTCCTTTTGGCGTGCCATGTTACCGCCATGGGAGCGTTCGCCGTGGGGGAGAGTGTGCACGTGCCGGACGGCGACAACAACTAGGGTCTGGTCTCAATAAATGAGTGCTTTTCATGGGCGTTTTGGCAAAATAGCAGCGGTTTTTCGTTCGCAGGCAATAGTGGAGCTATTGGCAAGAACGAAAAACCGTCTGATATGAAGCCAAAATGCACATGGGGAGT
>JAJRRZ010000265.1 GCA_024279045.1 Alphaproteobacteria bacterium | reverse complement strand
GACACCGACGCCGGCGGCGTGGTCTATCACGCACGCTATCTGCATTTCTGCGAGCGGGCGCGCAGCGACTGGCTGCGCCTGCTGGGCATTCATCACGGAACCTTGACCGCCGATGATGGCCGCGCCCTGTATTTTGTCGTGCGCCGCATGAATTGCGATTTCCTCCGCCCGGCACGGCTGAACGATGTGCTGGAAATACGCTCGCGCTTCCTGCGGGCGTCGCGGGTGCGGCTGGAGGCGTGGCAGGAGGTGCGCCTGCTATCCTCTGCCGATGCCGATGTGGGAAGTGATGCAGAGAATAACGCAAGAGGCCGTGCAGGGGGTATTGCATCGCCGCAAACCGGCCCGATTTTCACCGCACAGGTCATGGTGGCCGTCATAGATGATTCGGGCCGCCCGGCACGCCTGCCGGGTTGGGCCATGCAGAAGCTGGAAGAGCTGCGCCCTGGCGGCGCGGGTGGCACATCGCAAAACGGCTGAACACGAGGGGCAAGACAACATGGAAGCGGAAGTGGCCGGACAGATGGGGCAGCATGGCTTCACCATGTGGGACATGTTCCTGCAGGCCACGCTGGTAGTCAAGCTGGTGATGATCGGCCTGGTCATTGCCTCCATTGTCTGCTGGGCCGTGGTGTTCGAGAAATTCGCCACCGTGCGCAAGATGCGCGCCGCCATCGACCAGTTCGACAAGCTGTTCTGGTCGGGGCGCACCCTGCCGGAGATCCAGGCCGTGGCCCAGCAGCAAGGGCGGCGGGGCAGCGCCGCGCTGTTCCTCGCCGCCATGGAGGAATGGCAACGCTCGCAGCAGCAGGGCGCGGTGCAGAGCAGCCCGGCCTCGCTGCTGCAACGGCTGGAAAAGATCATGGACGTGGAGCTGCAACGCCAGACGCTGAACATGGAGCGCCGCTTGCTCGTGCTTGCCACCACCGGCTCCATCGCCCCGTTCGTTGGCCTGTTCGGCACGGTGTGGGGCATCATGAACTCGTTTCAGGCCATTGCCATATCCAAGAACACCAACCTCGCCGTGGTGGCGCCGGGCCTGGCGGAAGCGCTGTTCGCCACCGCGCTGGGCCTGCTGGCGGCCATCCCGGCGGTGATCTTCTACAACAAGTTCTCCCATGACATCTCGCGCCTGGCCAGCCACATGGAGAACTTCATCGAGGAATTCACCGCCATTCTCTCGCGCCAACTGGGGAGCTGAGCCATGCCGCGCGCAACGCCAGCACGGAGGAGCTGCTGATGGCCGCCGGACTGCACGGAGCCGACCCGGGCCTGCGCCGCCGTGGACGCCGCCGCCGCTCGCGCCTGGCGCCGATGAGTGAAATCAACGTTACCCCCTTCGTGGACGTGATGCTGGTGCTGCTCATCGTCTTCATGGTGGCGGCGCCGATGCTCACCGTCGGCGTGCCCATCGAGCTGCCGAAAACCAAGGCCAAGCCCCTGCAGGGCGAGAAGGAGCCGGTAACCGTTACCGTGAAAGCCGATGGCCGCGTGTTCCTGATGGACACCGAAATCGACGACGTGAACACCCTCTCGGCCAAGGTGAAGGCCATTGCCGGAGAAGGCTACAACGAGCGCATCTACGTGCGCGCCGACAAGAACGTGGACTACGGCAAGGTGATGAAGGTGATGGGCGCGCTCTCCGGCGCCGGCTTCAAGCGCCTGGCGCTGGTAACCGCCAGCGATGATGCCCCTCTGCCCGGCTCCGGCGCTGGCGAGCGCGGCGGCAAATCCGGCAAGCGCTGAACAGCACCGCGCCTGGCCGCGCCACGCGCTTTTGACAGCCCGCGTTTTTGTCGTCATATCATCGGAAAATCCCGACGGATCATCGAACGAATCTCGGAGGCGGAACATGGCCGGACATTCGCAGTTCAAGAACATCATGCACCGCAAGAACCGGCAGGATGCGGCGCGCTCGAAACTGTTCGCCAAGCTCTCGCGCGAGATCACCGTCGCCGCGAAGCTGGGCGGGCCAGACCCTGATTCCAACCCGCGCCTGCGGCTGGCGATCCAGAACGCGCGCAGCCATTCCATGCCCAAGGACAACATCCAGCGCGCCATCAACCGCTCCTCCGGCGCCGATGCCGACAATTACGAGGAAGTGCGCTACGAGGGCTATGGCCCCGGCGGCGTGGCGGTAATCGTCGAAGCACTCACCGACAACCGCAACCGCACCGCCTCTTCCGTGCGCTCCATTTTCACCAAGGCCGGCGGCAGCCTGGGCGAAACCGGCTCAGTGGCCTTCATGTTCGACCGCGTCGGCGAGATCACCTACAAGCCCGACGTGGCCGACGCCGATGCGGTAATGGAAGCGGCCATCGAGGCCGGGGCGGAGGATGTGATCTCCGACGGCACGGGTCATACCATCATCTGCGCCTTCGAGGATCTCGGCGCCGTCTCGCAGGCCCTGACGGAGGCGCTGGGCGAGCCGGAATCGGTAAAGCCGCTGTGGAAGCCGAAGACCACCACGGAGCTTGACGCCGAACAGGCGGAAAAGGTGCTGCGGCTGTTGCAGGCGCTGGAAGATGATGATGACGTGCAGAACGTCTATGCCAACTTCGAGGTGTCCGACGAGGTCTTGCGCAAGCTCACCGCCGCCTGATACCGCCCGCCCTCAAGCCGCGGACAGGGCATAACCGCTTCAGCGCCGTTTGTTTCCTTTCTTTTTGCCTTTGCTCCTGCCCGGCTTTCCGCGCCCCGGCTTCGTCGGTGGCCCAGCCATCTCGCTGCTGGCCATCTCGCCGCCGACCACATCACCGCTGGCCGCCTCGTCCATGCCAGCCGCCGCCGCCACCACGGATGCCGGGCCTTCCATGTTCTGCATCAACTGCTCGCGCAAACGCTTCACCTCGTCGCGCAGGCGCGCAGCCTCTTCGAACTCCAGGTTGGCCGCCGCCTCATACATCTTCTTCTCCAGCTCGGCGATGACCTGCTCGATGTCCTTGCCCTGCGTGCCGCCGATGGCGCGCGCCACGCCGGTATCCACGGTTACGCGATCACCACGCTCCCACGGCGTGTCAATGATATCCTCGATGGAGCGCTGCACCGTCTGAGGCGTGATGCCGTGCTCCTCGTTCCATGCCAACTGCTTCTCGCGGCGGCGCCGTGTTTCGGCCATGGCGCGCTGCAGCGATCCGGTCATGGTGTCGGCATAGCAGATCACGCGGCCCTCGACGTTGCGCGCGGCGCGCCCGAAGGTCTGGATCAGCGAAGTCTCCGAGCGCAGGAAGCCCTCCTTGTCGGCGTCCAGAATGGCCACCAGCGCGCATTCGGGAATGTCCAGCCCCTCACGCAGCAGGTTGATGCCAACCAGCACATCGAACACGCCGAGGCGCAAATCGCGGATAATCTCGATGCGCTCGATGGTGTCCACGTCGGAGTGCATGTAGCGCACGCGCAGGCCCTGCTCGTGCATGAACTCGGTAAGGTCCTCCGCCATGCGCTTGGTCAGCACGGTGATCAGCGCGCGCTGCCCCCTGGCCGCCACGGCGCGGCACTCGGCAATGACATCCTCCACCTGGTTGGCGCAGGGGCGCACGATCACTTCCGGATCCACCAGCCCCGTCGGGCGG
>JAJRRZ010000264.1 GCA_024279045.1 Alphaproteobacteria bacterium | reverse complement strand
TTGGTGATGGCGTGAAATACGCTATTGTCGTGGCGCATGGCATTGATCTCCGCTGTGTGTCCCAAACTGCCGGAAACGTTTGAAACACAGTAGAATCAATGCCATGCACATTGTCCAGAAAATTAAACCGGACAGCAGTGGACTTGATCCGGGCATCCAGAGTGGCAGGCCCTGAGCGCACCACCCTGGATTGCCGGGTCAAGCCCGGCAATGATGAACAGGGAGTAGTCCGCCCGTCACAATTGTTCCAAATGCGATTGCCCTGGGAGAGGGTAGAGAGAGGCGGCGGGGCGGGGGTCAGGTGTTGTGCCCGCGCTGCTGGCTCAGCCAGGCATCGAAGTCGGCCAGGGCGCGCTGGCTCAGCAGGCGGCGCTTTCCACGGAGCCCTCCACGCCGGTCATCTGCCCGGCGAAGCGCAAGCGCATAGGCGACCTCTCCCGCTACATCCTGTGATGGAAACACGGCAAGGCATTCATATACCGTTCAGCTTGCCATCACTAGCCTGTGATCATCAGGGCCAAGGGTGGAATCGCGCAGACAGCCTTGTGGGTCGTCAGTGTTTGCCCCGCCTTTTTTCCTGATCCTGTAAGCAACTTGTTCGACGCCCCCTTGAGGGGCATGGGAGGAAACTCATGCATGGACCATCACTATGGCCGGATGTGCGTCCGGCCAGACGGGCGCTTGCGGTCTGCGCTCTGTTGGCATTGTGGTATGGCACCAGTGCTGCGGCACAGGCAAACCAGCCAGGTTCGGTGCTGCAAGGTGCGGATGCCCTGTTGACAAAATTTCCCGGCACCGAGGTGAAAGGACGCGCCGACAACCCGAAACCTGCGGCACAGCGTACCTTCATCGACTTGGCCGCACCTTCGGTGCGTGTATTTGGTTTGGCTGCCCCGGGCTTTGCCTGGGATGCACGGTTGTGGAACGCACCTCTACGCTTGGACATTCCGGCCCGCAAGGTAGGGTTGGTATTCGGCGTGGCGCTGGATGATGCACCGCAGCCCAATGCCTATTTCACCGCCACATCCGTCTTTGGCCTGCATTTGGTGAAGCCCGATGAAGATGGTGATGGCTTGCCGGAGCGCATTGCACGCGGGCAGCCAGGCGCACGTTTCATGGCCGGGCAATGGGGCAATGTTCCCGGGGCCGGGCCCGGCTCCATCTACAAGCTGGATGGCCGCACCGGCGAGATCACGTTGTTCACCAATATCAGCCTGAATGGAGTGCCCAATGCCGGGGCGAGTTTGGGCAACATCGCCTATGATTCGCGCCATCGGCAACTGTTCGTGTCCGACCGTGAAACCGGGATGATTCATCGCCTGGATCTGAATGGACAGGAACTGGGCCGCTTTGATCATGGCGTGCAGGGGCGCGCTGCCGCTGGTTTGCCGCCAGTGCCTTTCGACCCCGCAGGGCGCATGGACATCACCCGCGGTGATTTCGACAGCACCGATCCTGAAACCTGGGGATTTGCCGCGCCAAAGCGCCGCGTGTGGGGCCTGGCGGCGCATGGTGGCCGCCTGTATTATGCCGTCGCCCGTGGTGAGGACACGCGCTACCCACAAGTCTGGTCGGTTGCGCTGGATGCACGTACTGGTGCCTTCCTGCCGGAAACGGCACGCCACGAAGTTACACTGCCGCAGGATGGCTCACGCGATGAGGTCAGCGATCTGTTGCTCACCCGCGAGGGCATGCTGATCGCTGCGCAGCGTGGCGGCCAGATGAATGAAAACGACTATTCCAGCTTTGCCCGCAGCGCACGTGCGCGGGTATATCGTTTCGTGCCTGAAGTGCCCGATGACCCCGACACACTATCGCGCTGGCTGCCGAAGGTGGAAAAATACGCCATCGGTTTTCGCAAACCCCATGACAATACCACCGGTGGCGTTGCCCTGGGTCGTGCCTATACGCCACAGGGCGGGCTGAACATGAAGGTGTGTGAAGCCACCCTGTGGGCCAGTGGCGAAGCCTTGCGCAACGAACCTTCCTTGCAAAAGAAGCTGCACCCCGGTGGCGTGTTGCCCGTCTCGGGCCTGCAGGGCATGCCGGTGCGCGCTGTCACACCGCGCAATACTCCACCGTGGACAAGCTACATCATTGATGCCGATGGCGCCACGGATGATCCGCGTCGCAGTGGCTGGATTGGTGATGTGGAGATGCTCAACCCGGGCTGCGATCCACTCGCACGCCCTTGGGCAGTGGCGGATGGACAAGAGGGGCGGCCTGCCGTCAACGAGGGAGGCTGGCCTGCCGCGCAACCCACCTTCACGCCGTGGAACTATCCCGAACAGCCCGGTTGGCTGTATCCCGTGGAGCTGCCGCCGCTGTGCACCTTCATCAATGGTTGCCTGGGTGGTCAGGAAAAACCGCCGAAACCAGAGCTGGACGTTTCCAAGAGCTGCAACTTCTGCCAGCCCGGGGAAGACGGCAAGCTGAGCTGCCAGTGCACCATCACGGTGAAGAGCAATGGTGTTCCCTTTGATGGCGCGCTGGTTGTCGGCGATCAGCTCAACGCCAGTGGAGGAACGATTGTCGGGCTGGGATCGTCCGATCCCTGGATGTGTACCCAGCCTGCCTATTCGCAAGGCAATCCGCCACAGTGCGCCATTACCTACGCGGCCCTGTCCGCGGCGGGCAATCAGTCGAGCATTGACGTGAAGGTGCAGTTCGACAATGCCGACGCCATGGACAAGGCCCGGAACTGTGCCTCGCCCGCGGCTGTGGGAGAAAATGGCGAGCAGTCCACGAGTGAACAGGAACCATCCTGCAGTGGCTTTGGCGGCGTAACGGTGGAAAAGAAGTTTGCCGGAGATCACGAGGCGTGCCAGTTCGGCACCGAATGCAGCTATCAGATCACCGTCACCAACATCTCCTCCACCAATCCCTACAACGGGCCGGTGGCCATCGTTGACAATCTGTCCGGCGCGACCATGACGATTACCTCTGTCACGCCACAGATGTGCAACCCTGACCCAACCACCGCGCCGTTTGCCTGCATTGCCAATGTCAACCTGGCGCCAGGTGCATCACAGACCTTCACCATTACTGGCATGCTCACGCCCACAGGTGGCTACGGGCCTGACAACGTGGAGGTCAAGAACTGCGCCGCCAGTGTGCCGCCACCGCCAGACACCAATGGCGAATGGTGGGCGCAATATATGGAACAGGTGCCCGGCAATGCTTCCTGCGCCGTTACCACGGCCTGCGCCTTCAGTTGCCACATGCGTGACACCAGCGATCTGACGGTGCAGAAGGTGCTGAAGTCCGAGGATTGCAAGCCGGGCCAGCAGTGCACTTATACCATCACCATGACGAACAATGGCAATGCGCCGCGTTCCGGGCCATTTTCCATTGTCGAGGAGCTGCCTGCCGGGGCTACCTTCGTCTCCGTAACACCTCTGCCGTGGACATGTGCACCCAACAGCACGACGCCGGCCAATGACATGGTGTGCAAGTATCCGCCGGGCATGCCGGTGCCTGCCGGCGGCAGTCTGTCATTCGATATAACAGTTGGACACCTCCGGAAACTGGGCATTTCAGTCGGAATATGATTCACTCCGGTGAGAAAGAAGCCTGAATCGCTGGAGGGATGTCAGAATGAAGGGACAGAAGGGGTTCTGGGATTTTGAGCAGCGTCTGGAGGAGCTT
>JAJRRZ010000263.1 GCA_024279045.1 Alphaproteobacteria bacterium | reverse complement strand
TGCGAGTTGAAGTCGCAGTAGGGGCATTTCGACAGGCAGAACGGCCAGTGGATGTAGATGCCAAACCCCGGCTCGCCGTCCGGCAGGGCAGGGGGATGTTGCTCCGATTGCTCCATGGCCACACCATGACCCACGCAAAGACAAAAGAAAAGCGGCGCGGAACTCCCATTCCGCGCCGCTGGCATTGTTCGTCGCCGTCGTGTGAAAGCGTCAGACCTGCTTTGTCGGCAGACCCTGCTGCACCCAGCCCGGCGTGCGCATGGAGCCGGTAACACCGCCGACAACATTGATGGTGTTGTTCCAGCCATACTGCTTCAGCGACTGCGCCACCTGCGAGGAGCGCCCGCCGGAAGCGCAGATGAACGCCACCTTCTTTGAGGTATCGCCACCGGCGGCTTCCTGTAGCTTCTGCAGGAACTGCGGATCCTGCAGCGAAATGGGCACCGCCGGTTCCGGCACGCCGGTCTTTGCCCATTCATCGGGCGTGCGCACATCCACCAGCAGGATTTCGCCCTTCTGCGCCAGCTCGTGCGCCTGCTTCGGGTCGATCTCCTCGATGCCGGGGTTGCTGAACAGGTTGAACATCTCTCCGTCCCTTTCTCCTTCCCGCCACCTCGCCAGCCATGCGGCGCGGCGGCGCATTTCCTCTTCTGCTTGCCGCCGGGCAGCATGTCATGCCCGGCAAACAGCTTTGGGAGCTTATATATTAGGATATTCTGATATTCAAACCCTTCGTGGATATTTTGTGAGAATAATTTTCATTAAATGGAATGATTCCGCCCGTTTCAAGACCGTGCCACCATCTGCTATGATGCAGCCATCCCGCATGAACCCGGCTGAGCGGGATCTGATCCCGCCACTCGGACCTTCCTCAAGGACGCCGTCATGACTTTCCAGCTCAGCCATCCGGTCTATCTGGTCGATGGTGTGCGCACGCCTTTTCTGCGTGCGTCCCGCCAGCCTGGCCCGTTTTCCGCCACTGATCTTGCCAATGCCGCCCTGCGGGCATTGTTGGCCCGCCAGCCCGTGCCGCCCGAGGCCATCGGCGAGGTCATCCTCGGCTGCGTGCTGCCAGCGCCGCAGGAGGTGAACATCGCCCGCATAGCCGCGCTGCGCGCCGGATTGCCACGCCATGTGCCGGCTTTCACGGTCAACCGCGTCTGCGGCTCCGGCCTGCAGGCTATCGACGCCGCCACACGCGCCATTGCCACCGGTGCGGCAGATGTGATGCTGGCTGGCGGTGTGGAAAGCATGAGCCACGCGCCGCATGCTGTCTCTGCCGAACTGGCCAGCGCGCTGGCGACACTGCAGCAGGCCGCCACGGACGAGGAACGGCTCGCCATCCTGCGCCAGTTGCCTGGCGCTGCCCTGCGCCCGCGCTCGGCCATGATGTGCGCCCTGTCCGACACGCTGGAAAACATGCGCATGGGCGACACCGCGGAAGTGCTGGTCCGCCGGTTCGGCCTCTCCCGCGCCGAACAGGATGCCTTCGCCCTGGCCAGCCACCGCCGCGCGCAAGCTGCCTGGGAGCAGGGCCACTTCCGCGATGAAGTCATTGCCATGCGCGATGCCAAGGGCACCGAATACACGCGCGACACCGGCATCCGCCCGGATACCTCGCTGGACAAGCTGGCATCTCTCGGCCCGGTCTTCGACCCTCGGTCAGGTTCCGTTACCGCCGGCAACAGCTCGCAGATCACCGACGGTGCGGCAGCGTTGCTGCTGGCCGGTGAACAGGCTGTGCGGCGTTATGGCCTCACCCCGCTGGCGCGCATCGTGGCCATCACCTGGGCCGGACTGAATCCGCGCGAAATGGGGCTTGGCCCGGCCTTTGCCATTGCCCGGCTGATACGCGAGGCAGGGCTGAAGCTGGAAGAGGTGGATATTTTCGAGATCAACGAGGCCTTCGCCGCGCAGGTGCTGGCCTGTACCCATGCGCTGGCCGATGACGCCTTCTGCCGCGAGGAACTGGGCCTGCCGCAACGCGCTGGCGCAATCGATTCGGCCCGGCTGAACATCGACGGCGGAGCCATCGCCCTGGGCCATCCGCTGGGAGCTTCGGGCGCGCGTATCGTGCTGCATCTGGCCCGCGCCATGCAGCGCACAAAGGCCCGGCGAGGGCTGGCCGCCCTGTGCATCGGCGGCGGCCAGGGCGGCGCATTGCTGCTGCAGCACCCCTGATGTCAGTGCGGATCCGGGTGCTCGAAGGGCGGGACGCTCCGCCCGCGAAGGTGGGCCTCACACGTCCAGATTGGCCACGTTCAGGGCGTTTTCGCGGATGAAGTCGCGGCGGTGCTCCACCACGTCTCCCATCAGTTGCGAGAACAGGGTATCGGCTTCGTCCAGTTCGCTGATCTTCACCCGCAGCAGCGAGCGCGCGTTCGGGTCCAGCGTCGTCTCCCACAACTGCTCCGGATTCATCTCGCCCAGGCCCTTGTAGCGCTGGATGCTCAGCCCCTTGCGCCCATGCGCGAAGATCTCCTCCAGCAATTGCAGCGGCGAGGTGATGGCGATCTCTTCCCCGCCGCGCTTCAGCACCGCGGGCTTGCCGAACACCTCGCGCAGGAAATCGCCATGCCGTGCCAGTTGCCGCGCTTGCAGCGAGCCCAGAAGATGCGCATCAAGCACATGCTCCTCGCGCACCCCGCGCACCTCGCGCCACACGGCCACCGCAGCCGTGCCATCCGTTGTGCGCACCTCTGCCTGCCAGCCACGCTCGTATTCCTCCGACACCGCGTCCAGCCGCCTGGCCAATGCCTGTGCCAGCTCGCCAAGGCTGGCGGCATCGCCCAGTGCTTCCGTGCCGAACAATCCGGCAATGGCCGCCTGCTCCAGCACCGCGCGCGGATAGCGCCCCGGCATGGCCTCGATGAGCTGCTTCACCGTGCGCGCCTCGTCCACCACCGCGCGCAAATCGGCCCCGGCGCGCACCTCGCCATTGGCCAGCACCAGCGCCGCCTCCTCCGTGCCGGCCTCGATGAGGAAGTTTTCCAGCGCCTCGTCGTCCTTCAGATACATCTCCGTCTTGCCGCGCATCACCTTGTAGAGCGGCGGTTGCGCGATGTAGAGATAGCCGCGCTCGATGATCTGCGGCATCTGCCGGTAGAAAAAGGTCAGCAGCAGCGTGCGGATATGCGCGCCGTCCACGTCGGCATCGGTCATGATGATGATCTTGTGATAGCGCAGCTTGTCGATGTCGAACTCCTCGCGCCCGATGCCGGTGCCCAGCGCCGTGATCAGCGTGCCGATCTCGTTCGACGAAAGCATCTTGTCGAAGCGCGCGCGCTCCACGTTGAGGATCTTGCCGCGCAGCGGCAACACCGCCTGGTTCTGCCGGTTGCGCGCCTGCTTGGCCGAGCCGCCGGCGGAATCGCCCTCGACGATGAACAGCTCCGCCTTGGAGGCATCGCGCTCCTGGCAGTCGGCCAGCTTGCCGGGTAGCGAGGCCACGTCCAGCGCACTCTTGCGCCGCGTCAGCTCGCGTGCCTTGCGCGCCGCCTCGCGCGCCACCGCCGCCTCCACCACCTTCGAGACGATGGCCTTGGCCTCGTTGGGGTGCTCCTCGAACCACTGCGCAAGCTTCTCGCCGACCAGGCTTTCCACCACCGGGCGCACTTCCGAGGACACCAGCTTGTCCTTCGTCTGCGAGGAAAACTTCGGATCCGGCACCTTCACCGACAGCACCGCCGTCAGCCCCTCGCGCGAATCCTCGCCGGACAGCGACACCTTTTCCTTCTTCAGCAGGCCGGAAGACTGCGCATAGCCATTCACCACCCGCGTCAGCGCCGCGCGAAAGCCCGCCAGGTGCGTGCCGCCGTCGCGCTGCGGGATGTTGTTGGTGAAGCACAGCACATGTTCGTGGTAGCTGTCGTTCCACCACAGGGCGCACTCCACCACGATGCCGTCCTTTTCACCGGTGATGTATATCGGCGCCTCGATCAGCGGCTGGCGCGCCTTGTCCAGGTGCTTGACGAATTCGATCAGTCCGCCGTCGTAGCGCATTTCCACCTGTTTCGGCTCCGCGCCGCGGTCATCACGCAGCACGATGTAGACACCGGAGTTGAGAAACGCCAGCTCGCGCAGGCGATGCTCCAGGGTATGGAAGTCGAACTCGGTACTGGAGAAGATCTCCGCCGACGGCAGGAAGGTGATCTCCGTGCCGGTTTTTTCCCCGGCCTCGCCCACCACCTCCAGCGGCTTCACCGGCTCACCGAGGCGAAACTCCATGAAATGCTCCTTGCCATCGCGCCAGATGCGCAGGCGCAGCCATTCCGACAGGGCGTTGACCACCGACACGCCCACCCCGTGCAGGCCGCCGGAAACCTTGTAGGAATTGGAGTCGAACTTGCCGCCGGCATGCAGCTGCGTCATGATCACTTCCGCCGCCGAGACCCCCTCGGTGGGGTGGATGTCCACCGGAATGCCGCGCCCGTTGTCGCGCACGGTTACCGAGCCGTCCGGGTTGAGCACCACCTCGATGCGGTCGCAGTGCCCGGCCAGCGCCTCGTCGATGGCGTTGTCCACCACCTCGTAGACCATGTGATGCAGCCCGGAGCCGTCATCGGTATCGCCGATATACATGCCCGGGCGTTTGCGCACCGCCTCCAGGCCCTTCAGCACCTTGATGGACTCCGCGCCATAGTCCTGCGCGCCGTTGGTGCTGGCCTGATTGTCCTGTGTCCTGTCGTTGTCGCTCATGAAGCCTGCTTTTTTCAGCCGATTCGAACCTGCCCGTTGTCTATCACAAAAAACCGCGCCGCGCCGTGTAAATCCGCGAACAGTTCCACATCCGTGCCGGTCATCCACGCCTGCGCGCCGAGTTGTTGCAACGCCGCGAACAGCCCGGCGCGGCGCTGCGCGTCCAGGTGTGCGGCCACCTCGTCCAGCAGCAGCAGCGGCGCGGCGGCGCCCAACGTGTCCTTCACCGCCTGCGCATGGGCCAGCATCAGGGCAATCAGCAATGCCTTCTGCTCGCCGGTGGAGCACAGCTTCGCCGGCATGGATTTTTCCACGTGCGCCACTTCCAGGTCGGAGCGGTGCGCTCCGGCGAGCGTGCGCCCGGCTGCCGCATCCTGCGCCCGCGCCCGGGCCAGGTGCGCGCGGTAGGCATCTTCCACTTCCACCGCCGGGGCCTGTTGCAGCCGCTCCTCCAGCCAGCCGCGCATCATCAGCGCCGCGCGCGGAAACACCCCGTTCAACGTATCCAGCAGCGCCATGCCCGCGGCCATGGCCTCCACCGTGATCAGCCGCGCCGCAGCCACCGCCACGGCCACTTCCGCCAGTTGCGCCTCGATGGCGTCCAGCCAGCGGCCCTGCGCGCGCCACTCCGGCAGCAGCCGGTTGCGTTGGCGCAACAACCGCTCCAGCGCATTGATGCGCCCGCCATGCGCCGGATCCACCGCCAGGGTGAGCCGGTCGATGAACCGCCGCCGCTCGCTGGCCGCGCCGGTGAACAATCCGTCCATCGCTGGAGTCAGCCAGGCCACGCGCACATGCTCCGCCAGCGCCGCGGCGCTGCGGGCCGTCTTGCCCGCCACCTTCAGCTGCCGCGCACCGCCGCCATCCGTGGTGGTGGCATCGCCGGGTGTCCACTGCATGCCCACGTCCACCGCCCCGCGCAGGCCCAGCAGCTCCACATGCAGCGCCCAGCCCGCACCCGCCATGCCCTGCTGTGGCCGCGCCAGGTCTTGCCGTGGCTGCTCCATGCCTTGCGGCGTCGCCGTGTCGGCCAGCCGCGCCATGTCGGCAAAGGCCGCGCGCCGCAGTCCACGCCCCGGCGCCAGCAGGGATAGCGCCTCCAGCACGTTGGTCTTGCCCGCGCCGTTCGCGCCGGTCAGCACCACCAGCGGCGCATCGATCTCCGTCAGCCGTGATGCCGCGTGATTGCGAAAGCCCGTCAGCCGCAGCGAGCGCACCGCCAGCGGTGGCAACAGTTTCGGAAAGGATTGCTCGGATATGCTGGATATGGGCATTTTCACCGAAACATCAAGCGTGTTGAGCATCATCACCAGGTCCGGCCCCGGCCAGCTCCGCGGCAATGGCTCGCGCCGCCGCCAGCGGCTCGTCGGCTTGCGTGATGGGCCGCCCGATCACCAGCACATCCGCCCCGGTGGCTTGCGCGGCGGCAGGCGTGGCGATGCGTTTCTGGTCGGCCACCTCCGCCCCCGCCGGGCGTACGCCGGGCACGATGGTGAGGAAATCATCGCCCAGCTCGGCACGAATGGCCGCCACTTCGCGCGGCGAGCATACCACGCCGTCGGCGCCACAATCACGCGCCAGCCGCGCCAGCCTGAGCACCGCTTCATCCGCCGGCCCGCGCAGGCCGATGGCGGCGAGATCCTCCTCGCCCAGCGCCGTGAGCACCGTAACCGCCACCAGCTTCGCCCGCCCCTTTACGGCATCCGCCGCCGCGCGCAGCATCGCCGGGCCACCGGATGCATGCACGTTGAGCACCGCCGGAGCGGGCGACAGCGCCAGCAACGAGCGCAGCCCGCGCGCAACAGTGTTGGGAATGTCGTGCAGTTTCAGGTCGAGGAAGATCGGCAATCCCGCCTCGGCCACCTGCGCATATCCTTGCGGCCCGGCGGCGTAGAACAGCTCCATGCCTATCTTCACCATGTCCACCGCGCCGCTGCGCGCCAGATCGCGCGCCAACGCCGCCGCCGCATTGGCGTCGGGCATGTCCAGCGCCACGCAGATCCGCGCGCGTCGTCTGTCGGTAGGTGCGGACATCTCAGCGAATCACCCCTGCCACACAGGATAGCACGGGCCTAGGCTCAGGACTCATAAAGAGGCATGGCAGATGCGTCATTTGCTTGAAAGTCAGTGTTCTTTTGCCTGCCGGGAATACCTGCAGGTGTTTCCAAGGGCAAAAGGGCGCTGATATGCAGCGCAAATGGCGAAGATGCCGTGCAAATTAGCCTAGATTTTCCAGCCCCAGTGCATGGCCACCACGCCGCCACTCATGTTGCGATAGCCCGCCCGCTCGAACCCGGCGGCGCGGATCATGCCGAGAAAGGCCTCCTGCGTCGGAAAGCGGCGAATGCTCTCCACCAGGTAGCGATACGGGCCGCCATCGCCGGTAACTTCCTTGCCCACCGCCGGAATGACGGTGAAGGAATAGGCATCATAGAGTTGCTCCAGCCCCGGAATGGCCAGTTGCGAAAATTCCAGGCACTGAAACCGCCCGCCGGGCTTGAGCACGCGGAACATCTCGCGCAAGCCCGTGTCGATGTGCGGCACGTTGCGGATGCCAAACGCGATGGTAACGGCATCGAAGGTGTTGTCGGGGAAAGGCAGCGCCTCGGCATTAGCGGTGGTGAAATCCAGCCGCGCCGGGTCGCTCTCCGCCTGTGCCCGGCGGCGGCCTTCGGCCAGCATGTCGAAGGAAATGTCGGCCAGCGACACCCGCGTTTGCGCCCCGCCGCGCGCCAGGATGCGAAAGGCGATGTCGCCGGTGCCCCCGGCCACGTCCAGCACGTGAAACGGCGCGGACTTCGGCACATGCAGCGCAGCGACGAAATCATCCTTCCACAACCGGTGCAGCCCGGCGGACATCAGGTCGTTCATCTGGTCGTAACGCGCCGCGACCTGCGAGAACACCTCGTTCACCAGCTTCTGCTTCTCGTCTTCCGCCACCTCGCGAAAACCGAAGGAAAGCGTCTCGCCACCCTGTTTTGCCGTTTGCCTGCCCATGCGGAACAACCTCTGCGTGGCCCTTGTTGTCTGCCCCGTTATAGGCCGCCACCGCGCGGCGCACAACGCACCTGCCGCACAGCTTATCTCGCCATCGGGCTCTGTGCCGATACGCTCATGGTGTCCGTGGTCTTCGCGAATACGGCCCGTCAGTGCGCCGCGCCGCTCGCCGGGTTGTGCCCACGCCCGTGGCCTCAAGTCTCCACTTCCGGCATCAGCGGGAAGCGCCGCCGTAGCCGCTGCAACAGGTCGTCGCGCATCAGCCGATAGGCGCTCAGCCGTTGCTCGCGCGCGCCGTTCACCGCGGTGGGATCCATCGTCGGCCAGTATTCCACCTCCAGCGCCGCGGTGCGCGTCAGCTCCATGGCATGGTGATGCGCCTCCGGCGACAGGGTAATGATCAGGTCGAAGCCGGAGGCATCACCGATGTCGTCAAGTCCTCGTGGCGCATGCCCGCCGGCGTCCAGTCCCAGTTCCGCCAGCACCTGCACCACGAACGGATCCACCGCCTCGCCCGGCTGCACTCCGCACGACTGCACGTAGATGCGGCTGCCCTGCAGGTGTTTCAGCAGCGCTTCCGCCATGGGCGAGCGCACGGTATTCAGCGAGCACATGAACAGCACCGACGACGGCAATGCCTCGCCGCTCTCGCCACCGCTGCCCGCCGCGCCGTTCATGCCGTGCGCCCCTTCCAGTGCAACACGGCAATCAGCGTGAACAGCCGCCGCGCCGTGGCGTGGTCGGTGCGCACCTTGCCTTCCAGCCGCTGCATCAGCAGCTCCGCCGCCTCGTCGTGCACGCCGCGCCGCGCCATGTCGATGGCCTCGATGCGATGCACCGGCGCATGGCGCACGGCGTCGTAATAGCTCTCGCAGATGCGGAAATAATCGCGCACCACCCGCCGGAAGGGCGACAGCGCCAGGCCGATCATCACCAGCCGCTCCCCGGCATCGTCGGCGATGTCGAAGATCAGCCGCTGCGGCTGCAGCGACAGCACCAGCCGATATGGCCCCGGCGTGTGTCCGGGTACGGAAAAGCGGTTTTCCTGCAACAGGTCGTATATGGCCACGGCGCGCTCATGCTCCACGTCCGGCGATCCGGCGCGGGCCAGCCGTTCGTCCAGCGCCACGTCGGCCAGCCGCTCCGTTTCCGGCCAGTCATCACCTGCCGGCCAGTCGGGGGCGTCGGGCTTGTCGGGCGCATCCGCCGCCATGTCAGATTCCACCATTCAGCGGTTCAGCCGCATGCGCACCGAGCGCGCGTGCGCTTCAAGCCCCTCCGCCTCGGCCAGCTTCACCGCTGCCGGGCCGATTTCGGCCAGCGCCTGCGCCGTGCAGCCCAGCAGGGTGGTGCGCTTCATGAAGGCCAGCACCGACAGTCCGGAGGAAAACCGTGCACTGCGCGAGGTTGGCAGCACGTGGTTCGGCCCGGCCACGTAATCGCCCACCGCCTCCGGCGTGAAGCTGCCCAGGAAAATCGCCCCGGCGTGGCGGATGGCGGGCAACAGCGCCTCCGGCTCGGCCACCTCCAGCTCCAGGTGCTCCGGCGCGAAGCGGTTGGAAATGTCCGCCGCCTCGGCCAGGTCGCGCACCACGATCACCGCGCCATGGTCGCGCCAGCTGGCCCCGGCGATATCCTTCTTCGGCAGATCGGCCAGTTGCCGTTGCACTTCTTCCAGCACCGTGTGCGCCAGCTTTTCCGATGGCGTCAGCAGCAGCGATTGCGCCAGCGCATCATGCTCCGCCTGTGCCAGCAGATCAGCGGCCAGCCACGCCGGGTTGGCATGTTCGTCGGCAATGATCAGTACCTCCGACGGCCCGGCGATCATGTCGATGCCCACATGGCCGAACACCTGCCGCTTGGCCTCCGCCACCCAGGCATTGCCCGGCCCGACGATCACGTCCACCGGCGCGATGTTGCGTGTGCCGTAGGCCAGCGCGGCAATGGCCTGCGCACCGCCGATGCGCCACACCTCGTCCACTCCGGCGATGAGCGCGGCGGCCAGCACCAGGTCATTCAGCACGCCATCGGGTGTCGGCACCGTCATCACCAGCCGCTTCACCCCGGCCACCTTGGCCGGAATGGCGTTCATCAATACCGAAGAGGGATAGGCCGCCAGCCCGCCGGGCACATAGAGCCCCGCCGCGTCCACCGGCGTCCACCGATGCCCCAGCTTCGCGCCAACGGCATCGGTATAAAGCTCGTCATTCGGCATCTGCCGCTCATGATAGGCGCGGATGCGCGCCGCCGCCGTTTCCAGCGCCGCCAGCACGTCCGGCGCAATGCGCGCCTTCGCCGCCTCCAGTTCGGCCCGCTCCAGGCGCAGGCCTTGTGCGCCAGCCTCCCAGCGGTCGAAACGCTCCGTCAGCGCCAGCAACGCCGCGTCGCCCTCGCGCCGCACCTGGGCGATGATCTCCGCCACGCCCTCGCGCACGCCCTCCACCTCGCCGGCGCGATTGGCCAGCAGGCTGCTCAGGGCATCATCGAAATCCTTGTCGGTGGAAAACAGCAAGCGGCTCATGCATCCCTCGCAAGTCGTGCCGAGAATGGATCATCCGGCAACTGTGGCGCTCGGAGAGCCTGAGGAATACAAATACAGTTGCCGGGCTTCATCACGATTATGCCTGTTCAGGGATGCATGGGAAGGGGTGGCTGTGTCAATCATCCCGCGCGCCATGCTCGCCGTCATGGCAGGGCAGGCATTCCGCCTGCCAGCATTCGCCGAGGTCTTCCATCCACGCCTGGATGCACTCCACTTCCAGCCGGATGATGCCATCACCGGCGAAGACAAGGTCGATGAATCCGGCCTCTTCCTCGTCCTCCGCCGGGTGAAAGGCTATGGCCAGCAACTCCAGCACGCCGTCTTGCGCATCCTGACGGATGTTGCGGCTGCGCACGCGGCGCACATGTTCGAAGTGCAGCCCCGTACGCGCCTGCATCGGCACATCATGCTCGCCGCGCAGGTGCGAGAGCCACTCGAAGCGGTTGGCCAGCAGCACGAAGCATCCTTTCTCCTGCAGAAACGTCATGTCGCCCACGCGCACCAGCGCATCCTGCATGTGGGCGGAAATGATGCGCAGGTCTTCTTCATCGCGTGCTGCCAGTTTCAGCAGTTCCATGGCCATCCCTCCCGCGTTGGAACCGGCAGTATCTCGTGCGTTCGCCATGTTTGCATTCCTGTATATGGGGTCAGGCGGCCACTCTTTCGATATCCGCCCCGACGGCGGAGAGTTTTTCCTCCAGCGCCTCGAAGCCGCGGTCGAGGTGATACAATCGATGGATTTCCGTCTCGCCCTGCGCCGCCAGCGCGGCAATCACCAGCGAAACGGAGGCACGCAGGTCGGTGGCCATCACCGGCGCGCCCTTCAGCGATGCCACACCCTTCACCAGCGCCGTGTCGCCCATCAGGGTGATGTCCGCGCCCAGCCGCACCAGTTCCTGCACATGCATGAAGCGGTTCTCGAAGATCGTCTCGCGAATGGAGGACACACCCTGCGCGCGCGTCATCAGCGCCATCAATTGCGCCTGCAGGTCGGTGGGAAAGCCCGGATGCGGCTGCGTTTCCACCGTTACTGCCCGCATCTCCCCGTTGGCCCGCCGCACCGCCAGCCCGCCATCAACCTCGCGCACCTCTATGCCGGCCTGCGCCATCACGTCGATGAAGGCGCTCAGATGCTCTGCCCGCGCGCCCCTCAGCAGCACTTCGCCATCGGTCATGGCGGCGGCCATGGCATAGGTGCCCGCCTCGATGCGGTCGGCAACGATGGAATGCTCCGCCCCGTGCAGCCGCTCGCGGCCCTGGATGCGCAAGGTGGAGCGCCCAATGCCCTCGATCTGCGCCCCCATCTTCACCAGGCATTCGGCCAGATCCGCCACCTCCGGCTCGCGCGCCGCATTCTCGATGACCGTTTCGCCCTCGGCCAGGGTGGCGGCCATCATCACCACGTGCGTTGCGCCAACGGAAACCTTGGGAAACATGACATGTGCGCCGTTCAGCCGTCCCTTCGGCGCGCGCGCCACCACATAGCCGCCCTCCACCTCGATCTCCGCCCCCATGCGTTGCAGCGCCTGCAGGTAGAGATCCACGGGCCGCGTGCCAATGGCGCAGCCTCCGGGCAGCGATACCTTCGCCTCACCGCAGCGCGCCAGCAGCGGCCCCAGCACCCAGAAGCTGGCGCGCATCTTCGAGACCAGTTCGTAAGGGGCGGTTGTGTCGATGATTTCACGCGCGGATATGCGCAACGTCTCGCCGGTGAAGCGCCCCTGTCCGGCACGCTTGCCGGCAATCATGATGTCCGCGCCGTGATTGCCCAGGATCTTCTGCAACTGCATCACGTCGGCCAGCCGCGGCGTGTTGTGCAGCGTCAGCGTCTCATCGGTCAGCAGTGCGGCGATCATCAGCGGCAGGGCAGCATTTTTTGCACCCGAGATGGGGATTTCCCCTTCCAGGCGGTTGCCCCCGCGCACCAGCAGTTTTTCCATGAAGGCCCCTGTCTTTCATATCCGTTGCAGCGCTCATCTATGGCGTGTTGCATCGAGCATGGCAAGCGCTGCCTCGGCCCTCGGGCCCGGTCTCGATAAATAGGCGCTTCTCATGGGCATTTTGGCAAGATGACAACGGTTTTTCGTTCGCGGGCAATTGTGGAGCTGATGGCAAGAGCAAAAATCGTCTGACATGCAGCGCAAATGGCTTGGGGTGCCGCGTGAATTCATGGATCCTGAGCCTGGCAGGCGCCATCCTCAGGCGGGGCTTCCGAAGATGCCTGCCGCGCCTGCCGCTGCTGCCTGCGCCGGCGCAAATTGGCGCGCAACTGCGCCGCCAGCTCTGCCTTGTCGGCCTTGCGCCCCTTCCGCGCCGCGTTGCCGCCTGTCTGTTCCGTGTCGTGTCCGCCCATGCCTGCAGCCCATGATGTGCCCGCGATATGCCTACAGATCGTGATACTTGTCCGCCCGGCCCCTTGCCTTGTCTGCCGGATATTTGTCGGCATTCACGTCTATCTTGCGCGCCGCCGCCGCGCCAAGGTCAAAGCCCGCCTTCTCGGCGATCAGCAACAGATACAGCAGCACATCGGCACATTCCTCTTCAAGCCGCGCGCGCAATCCGTCATCTCCTGCCGCCAGCGCCGCGTCCAGCTCTTCATCCGTTTTCCACTGCGCCAGTTCCAGCGCCTCCGCTGCCTCCAGATTCAGCGACAGCAACAGGTTCTTCAAGGTGTGAAACTGCGCCCAGTCGCGCGCGTCGCGAAAGGCAATGAGCCGGTGTGTCAGCTCCGCCAGCGTTGGCGTGCGTTCATCGTTTCCCGGCATGATGCATGTCCCCCTCGCGCGACAATGCAAACATGCCGCGCCAGAATGCGCGGCATGCATCGCGGCTACATCAGCAACATTATATATATCATAAGGGGAAAAGCGTCAGCACGGAACCGTCGGAACAAGGCCGCAAGGCCCCGCTTCAGCGTGCCCGCGGACGGATGCGGATTTCCACCCGCCGGTTCAACGCCCGGCCCTGTTCGCTGCGGTTGTCGGCCACCGGATAACGCTCGCCGAAACCGCGCGCGTCAAAGCGCCGCGCATCAACCCCCTGCGACACCAGATAATGCATCACCGCCGCCGCGCGCTGCTCGGACAGGCGCTGGTTGTAGGCATCGGAGCCAGTGGAGTCGGTATGCCCGGCAATCAGCACATCGGTCTCCGGAAAGCCGTTCAGCACCGTGGCCACGGCGTTCAGCGTGCGGAAGAACTGCGGCTTGATGTCTGCGCGATCCACGTCGAAGGTGATGTCGGAGGGCATCACCAGCCGAATATCGTCGCCCTCGCGCACAATGCGCACGCCTGTACCCGCCAGCCGCTTGCGCAGCTCCGCTTCCTGCTTGTCCATGTAGGCGCCCACGCCCATGCCGGCGATGCCACCCAGCGCGGCGCCGATCAGCGCGCCTTTCGCTGCCCCCTTGCCGGATTTCTTGCTGGTCAGCGCACCAACCAGCGCTCCGGTCGCCGCGCCTGCCGCCGCGCCGACACCGCCACCAAGCAGCGTATTGGAAGCCTTTTCCTCACCAGTATAGGGATCAGTGGTGCAACCGGCCAATATCAGCGTACCCGCGCTGAGCGCGATCAGGGTCTTTCTCATTGCCGTTCTCTCCCGCAATGCCGCATTGTCGAAGCGTTCCATGTTGCAGCAATGCGGCATTTTCATGAGCGATTCGAGACAATTCTCCGCCAACATGATTAACGAAAGGAAAACGGCCCGGCTCGGGGCCGGGCCGTCGTGGCTCATGTCAATGGCTCGAATGTCCTTGCAGGAGTCGCTCAGCTCTTCAGCGAGGCATAGTATTCCTGCAGGATCTTCACCACCTCCGGACGCGAGAATTCCGGCGGGATGTCCTCGCCCGCCGCCAGCCGGCGGCGCTGCTCGGTGCCGGAGATGAGCACCCGGTCCTCCTTGTCGTGCGGGCAGGTCTTGCCCGAGGCCATGCCCATGCACTTGCTGCAATAGAAGGTGATGTCCACCTTGAACGGCTTGGTGATCAGCGCGCCGTCCCACAGTTCGTCGAAGATGTGCTGCGCATCGAACGGGCCGTAATAATCACCCACGCCGGCATGATCGCGCCCGACAATCAGGTGCGAGCAGCCGAAATTCTGGCGGATCACCGCGTGCAGCAGCGCCTCGCGCGGGCCGGCATAGCGCATCTCGATGGGATAGCCCGCCTGAATGACGGTGCCAGGCACGAAGTAGTTGTCGATCATCGCTTGAATGGCCTTCGTGCGCACCTCCGCCGGAATGTCGCCGGGCTTGAGCTTGCCCAGCACCTGGTGGATGAACACGCCGTCCAGCGTCTCCACCGCCAGCTTGGCCAGATATTCATGCGAGCGGTGCATCGGGTTGCGCGTCTGGAATGCCGCCACCTGGCTCCAGCCGCGCTCCAGGAACATCGCCCGAGATTCCGCCGGGCGAATGAACAGCTCGCCGTATTTCTCCGCATAGATGCCTTCCGACAGCGCCTTCACCTTGCCGGCGATGTTCACGTCGCCCTGGCCCATCACCGACTGCACGCCGGGGTGCTCCATGTCGGTGGTGCGGAACACGTGCTGGCACTCGAACTTCTTGTCCTCTTCCGACAGCTCGTATTTCTCGCTCACCTCCATGATGGCCATGACGGTGCCCGTCTCCGGGTCCACCAGCGCCACTTCCTCGCCCTCGGAGATGGAATCGGCAATGTCCCTGTCGATGGGGCAGGTGATGGGAATGGGCCAGAACAGGCCATTGGACATCTTCATGTCCTTGCATACGCCTTCCCAGTCGGCGCGGTTCATGAAGCCTTCCAGCGGCGTGTAGGCGCCCATGGCGAACATCGAGATGTCCGACACCTCGCGCGAGCGCAACGGCACCTGCTTCAGGTTCTGGGCGCGCTCGGTCTCAGCCTTGCGCTCCACCTCCGGAATCAGCAGCGGCATCACTTCGTCGGAGCCGTGCGGCGGAACCAGTTTCGACATATGGAAATCTCCCTCTCTTTGTTGCCGGATGGGCGGGCTGGCGCGCCGCCTCTCCCCTTGGGTTGCTCGTGGTGCGCCGCTCTGCCATTGCCGCGCGCGGCGCCATCCCCGATGAAAAATCACCAAGCCTTTAGCACCATGATGCGCCTGCGCAAATGCCAAAATGGTTGCCGCTGAGCACGGCCCCTCATCATGTCGCATGGCTGCACGCTGAAACATGCCTGAGTCCTCAAAAAAATATGCATATACGCATATGTCCTCTTTTCAGCGCAAAACAGACGAGCTATAGAGTAGTCCACGAGCGCCTGCGCCAGGTGTGCCGGCCCGTATTCGCGCATGCAGTTGTTGGCGAGGATGTCGTGCGTGAAAAAGGCAGGCTCACTGGCGAGGTTTGCCGGAGGGAAGAAGCCGCTCCCCGGCAGGGGATGGTGGTCATCGACAGGGGCAGGCAGTTTCGGGAGGGGTGTGCAGATGGCGTGTGGCGCCAGCTATTCCCTGACATGCGGGATTGCCGGCGATGCTGCCGCAATCGAGTGGCGTCGTTGTGCCTGGATGCGTCCTTTTGCGCCGCTTTCATTTGCGTGGGCGGCGCTTGAGGGGTGGCTTCCAGTGCCGGTTGGTCGGTTGGCGGCTGTTCCGCGCGGGGTGGGGCGTCATCTCCCGGCGCGGCTTTCAGCCGGGGCAAGCCGGAGCATTCCGGTCTGCAACTCTTTTATGAAGGGTGTTCATGCTCCGCCTCAGCGCGGGCAACATGCAAGGAAGGGGATCCTGTAGCAATGTTCATCACCTACAATCCGTTTGCCGGGCTTGCGGCCTATGGCATCACGCCCGGCATGATGCAGATCTTCGTCGTGCTGGCTGTCGTTGCCGTGGCGCTCGGCGTCATTCTCGACGTGCTGCACAAGAAGAGCGCCGTCTACTTCAACGAGCACACCGAGCGCATGAAGAAGCTGGCCACCCGCCAGCTGAGCTCCTCGGAGAAAACCTCCATGCTGGTGCAGACCATCCTCAACGAGGTTCTGACTTCCTCGGAGTTCCACAATCCGAAGCGCCGCATTGCGCATCTGCTGAAGATGTATGGCTTCATCATCTTTGTCATCTCCAGCGCCGTGCTCATCTTCTTCTACCCGACTTCCGAGAGCGCCGGCATCTGGGCCATCCTGTGGCGCATCGGTGCAATCATGCTGGCCGTGGGCGGTTGGTGGTTCTTCACCAAGCTGCGCGTGGATGTGCTGGCGGAAGGCAAGAAGTGGTACAAGCTGGCGCGCGCCGACATGTTCATCGTTTCGCTGCTGGGGGTGTCCACCTTCGGCCTGCTGTGGTGCTTCTTCCAGGGTGTTGTCGGTTCCGCTGGCCTGGGGCTGCTGTTCTTCGTCCTGTTCCTGATCTCCGCCGTGGTGCTGTTCGGCGGTGTCTACTGGTCGAAGTTCGCGCACATGTTCTTCAAGCCGGCGGCGGCCTACCAGAAGCGCATCCTGATGGCCGACGGCTCGCGCGAGAACCTGCCGCCGTTCTACCGGCGCGCCGAGGTGCTGGATCAGTCCACCATGGATCTGGTGCGCGACATTCCGGCTGATCAGAAATTCGGCCTGTGCATCATGAAGGACGAGCCGAACCACTACTGATCACTGCGCAATCCGAAGGTAGTTTCTTCTAAGAGGGGAAATCCGAAATGCCCACTTTCGTCTACATGACCCGGTGCGACGGATGCGGCTACTGCGTCGACGTCTGTCCCTCCGACATCATGCACATCGACACCACCTGGCGGCGCGCCTACAACATCGAGCCGGATATGTGCTGGGAGTGCTATTCCTGCGTGAAGGCCTGCCCGATGCATGCCATCGACGTGCGCGGCTATGCCGACTTCTGCCCGCTGGGCCACGCCGTGCGCGTGCACCGCGACGAGGAGGAAGGCATCATTGCCTGGCGCATCAAGTTCCGTGGTGGCCGCATCAAGGATCTGGTCGCCCCCATCACCACCAAGCCGTGGGGCAAGTTCATTCCGGATCTGAAGCAGGTGCCCGCGCCCACCAAGGAGCAGCGCGAGAGCCAGTTGCTGTTCAATGAACCGAAATACATCCGGCTCGACGATGGCGACCTCTACACGCTGGAGTCGCAGGGGCTGAAGATGAGGCAGGGAGTCTACTACTGATGGCTTACAAGACTATCGTCGTCGACAATATCGACATCCTCGTCGTCGGTGCTGGCCTCAGCGGCACTGGCGCGGCGTGGGAGGCCCGCTACTGGGGTCAGGACAAGAAGATCGTCATCGCCGAGAAGGCCAACATCTACCGCTCCGGCGCGGTGGCCATGGGCCTGTATGCGATCAACTGCTACATCGGCACCCGCTTTGGCGAGAACAACCCCGAGGATCACGTGCGCTACGCCCGCAACGACCTGATGGGCATGGTGCGCGAGGATCTGCTCTTCGACATGGCGCGCCACGTGGACTCCACCGTGCACCAGTTCGAGGAGTGGGGTCTGCCGATCATGAAGGAC
>JAJRRZ010000262.1 GCA_024279045.1 Alphaproteobacteria bacterium | reverse complement strand
TCTGCAGCTCGTCGAAGTTCAGCGGACAGTCGATGATCTGCTCCGCCGGCACCAGCCGCACCGACGAACCGCCGGGGATCACCGCCAGCAGATTGTCCCAGCCGCCGGGGATGCCACCGCAATGCGCGTCGATCAGCTCGCGGAAGGTGATGCCCATCTCCTCTTCCACCACACACGGGCGCTCCACATGCCCGGAAATGCAGAACAGCTTCGTGCCGGTGTTGTTGGGCTGGCCCAGCCCGGCAAACCAGCTCCCGCCCCGGCGCAGGATCTCGCCCACGTCGGCAATGCTTTCCACGTTGTTCACCGTGGACGGGCAGCCATACAGCCCGGCATTGGCCGGAAACGGCGGCTTCAGCCGCGGCTGGCCCTTCTTGCCCTCCAGCGATTCGATCAGCGCCGTCTCCTCGCCGCAGATGTAGGCTCCGGCGCCATGATGCACCACGATGTCCACATCCCAGCCGAAGATGCTGTTCTTGCCGAGGATTTTCGCATCATATGCTTCCTGCACTGCACGCTCGAAGGCCTTGCGCTCGGCAATGAATTCGCCACGGAAATAGATCCACGCCGTATGCGCCTGCACCGCGCAGGACGCCAGGATTATGCCCTCGATCAGCCGGTGCGGATCATGGCGCAGGATTTCGCGATCCTTGCAGGTGCCGGGCTCCGATTCGTCGGCATTGACGATGAGATAATGCGGACGATCCCCCACCTCCGCCGGCATGAACGACCATTTCAGCCCGGTGGGAAAGCCCGCGCCACCACGCCCGCGCAGGCCCGATTCCTTCACCTGCTCGATGATCCATTCCCGGCCATTCTCGATGAAGCCCTTCACGCCGTCATACACACCGCGGCGCAAGGCTCCCTTCAGGCCCGGATCATGCAGCCCGTAAAGGTTGGTATATATGCGATCCCTGTCCTGCAGCATCCTGCCTCGTCCCTCAGGCCCCGTTCCTTGCCGGCACCTTGTCCATTATCCACAGCATGGCAGCGGTGAACAGCAGCAACCCGGCCAGCATCAGCCACGCCCACTGCGCCGTGCCCAACGCTACCGCCATCAATACGGCAGCCACCATCAACAACCTGCGCAAGGCGCCGCGCACACAATCACCCGTCGCACACGCACCCTCGGCACGGCATTCACCCTGTTCACACACCGGCCTGCTCATGTGCCTGCCACACTCCATTACTCTCACCCCGCCATTGCCGGACCTGTCCCGGCAATCCAGCGGCCACCCACTCATGCACTCGCGGCCACTTTCCTCCGGATGCCCGGATCAGGCCCGGGCATGAGGGTGGCCTTGCAACCTCACCGCGGCTTCTTGCCGAAGCGCCGGATGTATTCCTCCTCGCCGCCCAGCGCCAGCGCCGCTGCCTGCTCCACCCACTTGTCGCGCACGATGCGCCCCTTGAATTTCAACCGGTCATCCACCCATTTGATTTCCGCCGCACCCCAGCTCGCCACCTGCGCAAAGGTGTAGATGCCCAGGCTGTGCAACAGCTTCTCCAGCTTCGGACCAACGCCGGAAATCAGCTTCAGATCATCAATCTGCGCCGGCGGCTTGTCGAACAGTTTCGGCTCTTTCGGCGCGGCCTTCTCCACCGTTTCCGCCGCCGGGGTGGATACTGTCTTCAGCGCCTCGGCATCCAACAGGCCATGCAGCGGCGCGGCGGTTTCATCCCCCTTGCCGGCCCCCGCCTGCCCTGCCTGCCTGCTGTCGGCGGCGCCTTCCGTGACCGCAGGTATCGCCGCCGCCTTCTTCCCGGCAGATTCCTTTTTGTTGGCAGATGCCTCTGATGCCTTTTCGGTGGGCTTCCTTGTGGCGGACGCCTCCCTGGTGGATTTCGTCCCGGCAGTACCCTTCGCCTTGGTGCCCCCCTTCACCTTGACGGCACCCTTGCCACCCTTCAGCGCGGCGGCAATCAGCGCCTCGGCATCGGAGCCTTTCTCGAACAGCGACTCATCCGTCAGCGAGGTGAGATCACCCAACGGCTCCGATGACTTGCGCCCGTTCTGCGGCCCCGGCTGCGGCCATTCCTCCGGCCCTTCGGCTGCGGCGATGGCATCGAGGATTTCCTCGAAGCGCTCCGCCGTGAGGTCTTCATACACCACCTCGCCAATCTGGATCATCGGCGCGTTGGAGCATGCACCAAGGCATTCCACCTCTTCCCACGAAAAATCGCCATCGTCGGAGATCTGGTGCGCCTTCTCGGCAATGCGCTTCTTGCACACCTTGATCAGCTCTTCCGCCCCGCGCAGGCGGCACGGCGTCGTGCCACACACCCAGATGTGCGCCTTTCTGCCCACCGGCTGAAGCTGAAACTGCGTGTAGAAAGTCGCCACCTCCAGCACGCGGATGGGCCGCATGTCCAGCATCTCGGCGATGTAGCGAATCATCGGCTCGCTGACCCAGCCGCCGTTCTGTTCCTGCGCACGCATCAGCAGCGGAATGACGGCGGAAGCCTGCCGTCCCTCGGGATAGCGCGCAATCACCTCCTTCGCCCACGCCAGATTCTCCGGCGTGAAGGCAAAGCTGTCCGGCTGTTCGGGATGCAGGCGCCTGAAACTCATCGGTCGATCTCCCCGAACACGATATCCAGCGAACCTATCAGGGCAGAAACGTCCGCCAGCATGTGGCCGCGGCCCATGTAGTCCAGCGCCGCCAGGTGCGCAAAGCCCGGCGCACGGATCTTGCAGCGGTAGGGCCGGTTGGAGCCGTCGGACACCAGATACACGCCGAACTCGCCCTTCGGTGCCTCCACCGCCGCATAGACCTCGCCTTCCGGCACGCGCACGCCCTCGGTATAGAGCTTGAAGTGCTCGATCAGCGCCTCCATGGAGGTTTTCATCTCCGCCCGGCGCGGTGGCGCCACCTTGCGGTTGTCCACCATCACCTCGCCCTGCCCCTTCTGCGAGGAAAGGATCTCCACGCACTGCTTCATGATGTGCACGGCCTGATACATCTCCTCCATGCGCACCAGGTAGCGGTCGTAGCAGTCGCCATTGCGGCCCACCGCCACCTTGAAGTCCAGCTCCTCATAGATCTCGTAGGGCTGGCTCTTGCGCAGATCCCACGCCGCGCCGGAGCCGCGCACCATCACGCCGGAAAAGCCGCGCGCGAACGCCTCTTCCACCGAGATGACGCCAATGTCCACGTTGCGCTGCTTGAAGATGCGGTTTTCCGTCAGCAGGCCCTCGATATCCTGCAGCACCTTCGGATGCGTCTCGCAGAATTCGCCGATGTCGTCGATCAGCTCCGGCGGCAGATCCTGATGCACCCCGCCGATGCGGAAATAGGCCGCATGCATGCGCGAACCGGAAGCGCGCTCGTAGAAGATCATCAGCTTCTCGCGCTCCTCGAAGCCCCACAACGGCGGCGTCAGCGCGCCGACGTCCATGGCCTGCGTGGTAACATTGAGGATGTGCGACAGCAGCCGCCCTATTTCCGAATACAGCACGCGGATGACCTGCGCGCGATACGGCACCTCGATGCCCAGCAGCTTCTCCGCCGCCAGCACGAAGGCATGCTCCTGGTTCATCGGCGCGACGTAATCCAACCGGTCGAAATACGGCACCGCCTGATGATAGGTCTTCGTCTCGATGAGTTTTTCCGTGCCGCGATGCAGCAGGCCGATGTGCGGATCGGCACGCTCCACCACCTCGCCGTCCAGCTCCAGCACCAGGCGCAGCACGCCATGCGCCGCCGGATGCTGCGGCCCGAAGTTGATGGTGAAATTGCGCACGCTCACATCGCGCTCGCTCATGACGCAGCCCCTTCGTCTTCCGCCTTCTCCTGCACCTGCCCTTGTGCCTGCGCCTTCTCGTCCCCCGGCAGCACCGCTGGCTCACCCTTCCATGGCGAGGCAAAGTCGAACTCCCGCCACGCCTGCTGCAAGTTCACCGGCTCGTAGATGACCCGCTTGCGATCCTCGTCGTAGCGCACTTCCACGAAACCGGTAACGGGAAAGTCCTTGCGCAGCGGATGGCCATTGAAGCCATAGTCGGTGAGAATGCGCCGGAGGTCGGGGTGATCGGTGAAGAACACCCCATACATGTCGTAGACCTCGCGCTCGAACCACTCCGCGCCGGGAAACACCTCGATGACCGAGGGAATCGTTTCCCCCTCACCCACTGGCGCCTTCACCCGCACCCGCGCGTTGATGTAGGGCGAGAGCAGATGATAGACCACCTCGAAGCGCTTCTCGCGCTGCGGATAGTCCACCCCGCAGATATCGGTGAAGCAGACGAACCGGCACGACGCATCATCACGCAAGAAGCGCAGCACCTCGCGAATGCGCGCGGCATCGGCCACCATCTGCAACTGGCCGTGCACCACGCGCACGTCGGATACGGCATCACCCAGCGATGCCGCCACGTGCTCGCCCAGGTCTCGCAGTTCGTCTTCCGTCATCATTGCCATGCCGTTGGCCTCGTCTGCATCAAAGCTCGACCGTATCAACGCTCGATGGTGCCGGTGCGGCGAATCTTGCGCTGCAACAGCAGGATGCCATACATCAGCGCCTCCGCGCTGGGTGGGCAGCCCGGCACGTAGATGTCCACCGGCAGCACCCGGTCGCAACCACGCACCACGGAGTAGGAGTAGTGATAATATCCGCCGCCGTTGGCGCACGAACCCATGGAGATGACCCACTTCGGGTCGGGCATCTGGTCGTAGACCTTGCGAATCGCCGGAGCCATCTTGTTGGTCAGCGTGCCAGCGACGATGATCACGTCCGACTGCCGCGGGCTGGCGCGCGGCGCAAAGCCGAAGCGCTCCATGTCGTAACGCGGCATGGCCGCCTGCATCATCTCCACCGCGCAGCACGCCAAGCCGAAAGTCATCCACATCAGCGAACCGGTGCGCGCCCAGTTGATCAGGTCGTCGGTGGTGGTGGTGATGAAGCCCTTGTCGGCCAGCGCATCATTGATGCCCACCAGCGAGGCGCGATGCGCCGCGGTGGCGGAAACAGCCGTTTCCGGCTCGCCGGGAATGGTCAGGATAGGCTTGTCCTGTTCCTTGCGCACGGGCCTGCCTCCCTCAATCAATCCCATTCCAGCGCACCCTTGCGCCACTCGTAGATGAAACCGATGGTCAGCACACCAAGGAATGCCATCATCGACCAGAACCCGAACAGGCCGGTTTCCTTCAGCGTAATGGCCCAAGGGAAGAGGAAGGCCACCTCCAGGTCGAAGATGATGAACAGGATGGCCACCAGGTAGAAGCGCACATCGAAGTTCATGCGCGCATCATCGAACGGGTCGAAACCACATTCATAGGCGGAGTTCTTTTCCTTGTCCGGATTGGACGGCGCAACGACCACGGCAGACAGGAACAACGCAAAACCGATGACAATGGAAATGCCGATGAAAATTGCCACCGGCAGATATTGCATCAGCAGATCGTGCATGGTGCGCTCCCTCCTCCCCCGGCGACCCTCCCCGCCACAAAGTCCGCGTTCGATTAGCTGAATCGGCCCCGACTCGCAAGTCTTGCGCGCGGGTGCAAGGTGTCGCACCCGTCCCACGATGCGGAGTGCGGCCTGCCTTGCTCGTCGACCGGCTCGTTTCGGAGAATAGAGGCAAACGCCACCACTGGGAACAGCGAAACGGAATATTTGCAACGCTGTGGAAAGCGGCAACCCAGCAGGCAAGGCCTGATTGCCATCAACCTCCCGGGCAGCAGGAAATCAAAACACAGCCAACCCGGCTGCACACCACATTGTCAACAGAAAGACACGCTGCCTGCCACGCACTCGCTACATCTGCAAAAGTCAAGCGCACAACGTGCGCCAAGATGGATGCGTAGCCGACGGCCAGTGGAAAGGCGTGGAACCTGCCACGCACTCGCTACGTCTGCAAAAGTCAAGCGCACAACGTGCGTGGCGCGAGCGACGGGACTCGAACCCGCGACCTCCGGCGTGACAGGCCGGCGTTCTAACCAACTGAACTACGCCCGCATGAGAGTGTGCAGTGCGCCAATCGCGGCGCGAACGCTGCATGACTTAGGCGCAGTGCACGAGCAAGTCAAGCCCGTTTGCGCACTTTCACAAGGAGCAAATATGATGGGCTTGATGAAATGCGAAACCGTTCGCCTTTGCCGGGCTTAGCCTGGCAATCCGGGACAGCAGGTTTGAGCGTTTGCACATTTTCATGGCGCTGAGACAGATTGGCATTTGATGTCCGTTGGCCTATGCTGGCGGCGGGGAATGCAAGCATGGGGATTCGGTAATGGTGCGCCAGACGAAACCGGACACACCGGCGGACAAGGATGGCAAGGACGACACGCAAAAACAGGAACAGCCTGTTTCCGTGCCACCGCCGCACATGTTCCGCCAGATAGACCGCAACATTGCGAAATACATCGATCCGCTGGGCAACTTGCTGGTGGACCTGTTTCACTACATAGGCCTGTTCGCCATAGGCGCAGCCACAATCTGGGCAGCCGCATACGAATTCACGCTCATTTTCGCCAAGGGGCATGTTACCGTGCCCGACCTGCTGCTGCTGTTCATCTACCTGGAAATTGGCGCCATGGTGGGCATCTACTTCCGCACATCGCGGCTGCCGGTGCGTTTTCTGGTATATGTGGCGGTAACGGCGCTGACACGGCTGCTCATTGGCGAAGTGGGCAAACTGGAAGCCGGACATGGTGGCGACGTGATGCAGCTAATCTACGTTGCTGGCGCAGTGCTGCTGCTGGCGGTGGCGCTGTTGCTGCTGCGCTATGGCTCGGCCAGATTCCCATCACCGCCCACAGATTACCAGTCGCAATTGCGCATCGGCCGCTTTGCCAGCCGCCAGCGCCGCCAGGCACCAAGAGATGACGACTGAGCAGGCTTCAATCATCGCTTCTAACCACAGAACATAAAGATTGCTTTATATGCTCTCCTGTTCTATTTGGCGGGCTTAGGCTCAGGACTCATAAAGAGGCATGCCAGATGTGGCGTTTAGGCGAAATATCAGTGCCCTTGCGCCCGCAGGTAGTACCTGAAGGTATTTCCAGGGGTGCAAGGGCGATGAGGCGCTGAGACGAAGCATAAACACCACATATGGTGTGAAAATTTATAGGCCCTGAGCCTAGGCTCAGGCCTCATAAAGAGGCATGGCAGATGCGTCATTTGCTTGAAAATCAGTGTTCTTTTGTCCGCCGGGAATACCCATAGGCATTTCCAAGGACAAAAGGGCGCTGATATGCAGCGCAAATGGCTTGGGATGCCGTGCAAATTTATGGGTCCTGAGCCTAGAAAGGAACGTGGCCAAGGAGCATGCAATGTCCAGAACATCCCTGCCGGAGCTGATGGAAGAGCGCGGTTGGCTGCTGGCCGACGGCGCCACCGGCACCAACCTGTTCATGAAGGGGCTGGAGTCGGGCTATCCGCCGGAGCTGTGGAACGACGAGAAGCCCGATATCATCCAGTGGCTGCATCAGGGCTTCATCGATGCCGGCTCCGACATCATCCTCACGAATTCCTTCGGCGGCAGCCGCTACCGGCTGATGCTGCACAAGGCGCAGGACCGGGTTGCCGAGCTGAACGAGAAAGCCGCGCGGCTGGCCGGCGCGCTGGCAGAGAAGGCGGACAGGCCGGTGGTGGTAGCCGGTTCCGTCGGCCCGACGGGCGAGATTTTCGAAAACGCCGGCGGCACGCTGGCATATGAGGACGGCGTGGCGGCCTTTGCCGAACAGATCGCCGCGCTGGCCGAAGGTGGCGTGGATGTGGTGTGGATCGAGACCATGTCCTCCACGGAAGAGGCACAGGCCGCAGTGCAGGCGGCGCGCCAGGTGGCGCCCGACCTGCCGGTGGTGGTTACCATGAGCTTCGACACCGCCGGACGCACCATGATGGGCGTGCGCCCGGCTGATCTGGCCGGCTTTGCCGCCGAGCAGAACCTCTTTGCCTTCGGCTCCAACTGCGGCACCGGCGCACCCGACCTGCTGCTGGGCGTGCTGGAGATGACCGAAGCCGCGCCCGAGGCAACCGTTGTGGCCAAGGCCAATGCCGGCGTGCCGGAGTTCAAGGACGGCGAGATCGTCTATTCCGGCACGGTGGAGCTGGCCGGAGTCTATGCGAAGATGGCCATGGACGCCGGCGCGCGCATCATTGGCGGCTGCTGTGGCAACACCTTCGAGCACGTGGCGGAGATGAAGCGCGCATTGAACGGCCATGCACCCGGCCCACGGCCCACCCGCCCCGATGTCGAGGCCAGGCTCGGCCCCATCCAGCAGGCCACCGGCCACAAGTGCGCCCACGGCCACGGCCATGGCGAGGGCGGCGCGCGCCGCCGGCGCCGCCGCCGCGGGTAAGCATCGACGCAAGACAGCATCGCCGGCAACCTTCCGCTAACCACACCCCTTCACCCCCCGGTGAGGACGCTTTGTCATATTGCCCGCATTGGTGGGACAAGGGGGTTGAAGGCGATGTTTTCTGCTGCATGCATTTCCCGCATGAAGACAGGCGCGGATGTTCTGCGCCAGGTTGAAAGATTGTTGCAATCCGGCCAGCACGAACAGGCCGCTGCATCGCTGGACAAGCACTTTCCCGAGGACTTGCCCGACAATGAACGCCCCCCGCGCGCCGACCTGCTGCGTGGCTGGCTGTTGCTGGCGCGCAAGGACGAAAGCGGCGTGCTGGCGCTATTCGCCGCCGTGGAGCGCGACCCGTCCCTGCTTGGCCTGGCAGCGCAGCGTGTGGAAGACTGGCTGGATGGCCCTGGCAAGGCGCACGACACCATGTTGCTGCGCCACGAACTCACGCGCATGCACGCGCTGCACCAGGCTGCCGGCAGGGAACGTGCCGAGGTGAACGGAGACGAAGACTATCGCGCGCCGGCAGACGAGCTGGCCGAGGCTGTCGAACAGGCACTCGCCCCCTGGCGCGATGACATCCGTGCCGCCTGGCTGGCCGAACGGCGCTGTGCCCGCGCTCCGCGCTGGCGGCATCTCGAACTGCTGCTGGAGTTGAAGCCGCGGCAATGGCACTTCCGCCCCGACGCCCGCGACCGCCTGCAACGCTACTGCCAGCGCATCGAACAGGCCATTCCGCTGTGTGGCGGCAGCATTGCCGTGCGCGCCCACCCGTTGGCCACCCTGCCCGCCCATGTGCGCAACATGCGCAAGCGTGCACATCCCTTGTTCGACACGGCTGGCGCGGAGATGTTTCCGTCTGCAAACAACTTGAATCAATCTCTGAAGAGACCGAAAAACACACGAAACGACAAAAAGAAAAGCGCCATTCTTGCCACCCTGTCCAGCCCCCTGCGCCGGCACCGGACGCTGCTCGCCAGCTCTGCCGCCGCCACCATGCTGCTGCTGCCCATGTGGGTTGGATGGAACATGATGACAAATCATGAAACCCGTCAGCGCGTGGCCAGCCTGGAGCAGCGTCATACCGCCACGTTGGCGCGCAAATACTGGCGGCGCGAGGAGGCCGCCGGGCTGTTCTCTCCGGGCAAGACAGTGCACGCCTTCCTTGCCGCCCTGCGCGCGCGCGATAACCACCCGCGGCTGCCGTTGTTCACCGCCGACAGCTACCGCCCGGGCGTCGGCTTGCGCCTTGCTGGCGACGAGCTGCACACCCTGTGGAGCATCTGGCATGGCTGCGGCGCGTTCCAGACCCATGTGGAAGGAAGCCGCGCCGTCGTCCGCTGGCCACTGACGCAATCTCATTGTCTGCCGCTGCTGTTGCGCCGCGAACAGGGGCGCTGGCGCATTGCCTGGACGGACATGCGCAACACCTTGGCCATCAATGCGAATGGCCGCTGGAGCTTTGCGCATGCCGGGGAACAACTGCCCCATGCCTGGCTGTTCGCCTTTCCGGAGCTGTTTCCCGTGCCGGATGCCACATCGCCAGACTTGAAAACCAGCAATGCAGCCGCCCCCACCGTGCAGGACACTGCCGGAATGCGAAAAACATCGCGGACCAGGCACATCCCCGCGCCCACGCCATTGGCACAGGCTGTCAAACCGTCTATGAACACGTCGCAACAGGGCACATAAAGACTTCTTTATGTCTTTTGCTTTACATGCCGCAACACCGGCACGTAAGCTGTGTCAGCACCGGGGCAATGTGCGAAACCGGCACGGACGAACAGCATGAGCGACAACAACGAAGACGACGATCTTGACCTGCGCTCCCTGAACGACGAGGAGCTGGCCGAACAGATCGGTGACGATCTCTACGACGGCCTCAAGGACGAGGTGGTAGAGGGCGTCGAGATCCTGCTGGAGCGCGGCTGGACACCATACGACATTCTGACAAAGGCCCTGGTGGCCGGCATGAAGATCGTCGGCGACGATTTTCGCGATGGCATCCTGTTCGTGCCGGAAGTGCTGCTGGCAGCCAATGCCATGAAGGCCGGCATGGAGATCTTGCGCCCGCTGCTGGTGGAAACCGGAGCGCCGAAGGCCGGCAAGATGGTCATCGGCACGGTGAAGGGCGACATCCACGACATCGGCAAGAACATCGTCGCCATGATGATGGAAGGCGCCGGCTTCGAGGTCATCAACCTCGGCATCAACGTCGAGGCCGAACAGTTCCTCGCCGCCATCGACGAGCACAAGCCGCATATCCTAGGCATGTCGGCACTGCTGACCACCACCATGCCCTACATGAAAACGGTCATCGAGGAGCTGGAAAAGAAAGGCATCCGCGATGACATCATCGTGCTGGTCGGCGGTGCACCACTGAACGAGGACTTCGCCCGCGCCATTCAGGCCGATGCCTACTGCAAGGACGCCGCGGTGGCCGTGGACACGGCGAAGGAACTGATGCAGCGCAAGCACAACATCAGCACCTGAGCGGCACGCCACTCCTTTGAAACATCCTCTGCCCTTGCCCATATCTGCATTGGTGGCCCCCGCAGGCTGTGATCAACAGCAAAACCGCCACGCAGTTTTGGGGAGGGTGCAGCCATGAAAACCATCATTCTCGACCGCAAGGACTGGGACAAGGAACTGGCGAAACTGTGGAAACTCCTGGATGGGCGCGAAGTGGAGGTGGAAGTGCAAGCCCCCACTCTGGGCGATCAGATCGAGGCCGAGCACGTGCCGCTGAAGGGTCTGAGCTATGACCCGAAGAACAACATGGTGCAAATCTGGGTCGGCGATATCGACCACATGATCCACAAGCCGCAGAAGATCATGGTGGTCTATGACGCCGACGAACGCTTTATCGCCATTGACATCACCGACAAGGACGGCGAGCAGCACATCATCACCACGAAGGAACCGGTTTCCATCGCTACATGATCCACGGTGCGGTTACCGCTACAAAGGGCGTGGATACTGATCCACGCCTTCTTTATTGTCTGAGAATGCGCACCGCTTGCGCGTCGATGCAGGCGGTGGCGCGCTCGCCCTCGCGCAGCACGTGCTGACCGGGGCGGTGTGGCTCATCGAGCAGGATCTCCTCTTCGTCCTCCAGCACCAGCGCATAACGGATGATGGATCCGAGAAACTCCGCCCTCAGCACCTTGCCGGCAAAACAGGCCACCCCCTGCCGCACCTTTTCCGTGGAGGCATCGCCCTCTTCCAACAGGCGCACGTTCTGCGGGCGGAAAATGGCCCAGGCCTCGCCCTCTGCCTCATCCGGCGGCACCGGCAACACCACGCCACCAGCACCACGGAACACGCGACTGCCTGCTTCAGCCACAACCCTGCCACGGATGCGGTTGGCCGAGCCGAGAAAACCCGCCACGAACAGGTTCACCGGCGCATCATACAGCTCCATCGGCGTTCCCACCTGCTGGATCACCCCCTGATCCAGCACCGCCATGCGATCAGCCGTGGTGTTGGCTTCCTCCTGATCGTGCGTAACGAAAATGGTGGTGATGCCCAGCTCCCGCTGCAGGCGCAGCAGCTCCCGGCGCATCTGCACCCGCAGGTTGGCGTCCAGGTTCGACAAAGGCTCGTCCAGCAACAACACCCGGGGCCGCACCACGATGGTGCGCGCCAGCGCCACCCGCTGCTGCTGCCCGCCGGAAAGCTGCGACGGCCTGCGCTGCGCCAGCTCCAGCAGCCCCACCAGTTGCAGCGCCTCCTCCACGCGCGCGGCAATTTCCGCCTTCGGCACGCACCGCTCCTCCAGTCCGAAGGCGACATTCTTCCACACCGTCATGTGCGGCCACAGCGCATAGTTCTGAAACACCATGCCGACATTGCGCTCCCACGGCGGCAACCCGGCCACATCCTCCTCGCCGATGACGATGCGCCCCCGCGACGGCTTCGGCCCGAACCCGGCAATCGCCCGCAGCAATGTCGATTTGCCCGAGCCTGACGGCCCCAGGAAGGCAAAGAACTCGCCGGGCCTGATCTCCAGGTCGATGCCCTTCAGCACCTCCGTGCTGCCGAAGGCCAGATGCAGGTCTTCTATGAGTATGCGCTGCGACTGCATGTTTCCTCCCGCTCCTCGGCACTGGCCGCGGCGCATGTTCCGTCACCGGTTCACGCCGCGCCCGTGGCCGCCTGCCGCCCTGCCGCCTCGCGCTCCGCTCGTGTCCGTTCCACGAAGCGATGCGACAGATAGGTTGCCACGCCAACGATGATCACCGCCAGCACACCCAGCGCCGCGCCCGGCCCGCGCCCGGCGGCCGTCTGCATGTAGACATAGATGCCATAGGCCAGCGGCGCGTCGGATTCCTTCGATACCAGGATGAGCACCGCGGAAAGCTCCACCGCCGCAGTGGCGAAGGCGGTAACGAATCCCGCCGCAATGCCACCGGCCATCAGCGGCACAACGATGCGCCGCACCGTAGAGAAACGCCCCGCGCCCAGGTTCTGCGCCGCTTCTTCCAACGCCACGGAAACCTGCTGCAACGCCGCAGTGCAGGCGCGCAGCGCATAGGGCAGCCGGCGGATCATCAGCGCCACCACGATAATCACCCACCATGAGGCCAGCGGTTCGTTCACCAGCGGCACGTTGAAATCATGAAACATGCGCAGGTAGCCAATGCCCAGCACCACGCCCGGCACCGCCACCGCCGCCGTGCCCAGATAATCCAGCACCTGCCGCCCAGGCAGATTGGTGCGCCACACCACATAGGCAATCGCCGTGGCCAGGATCACGTCGAGCAGTGCCGCCAGCCCGGCATAGAGCAGCGTGTTGGCGATGTAGGGCCAGGCGGTGGTGAACACTTCCTGGTAGTGCTTCACCGTGAAGGCGTCCGGCAATACCGAGAACGACCAGATAGTGCCGAACGACAACAGCAGCAGACCAATGTGTGGCGACAGCACGACGATCAGGATCAGCACGATGACCGCCCACGCCCCCACCTTTTCCCAGGTGCGCAAATCGCGCTTCATCAGCCCGCCGCCGCCTTTCTGCACCGAGGCATAGTCGCGCCCCCGCGTGGCCAGGAACGACACCCACAGCGAAAACAGCGAAAATACCACCAGGATGACGGAAATCACGTAGCCCATCGGGTCGGCGATGCCGATGGAGGAAATGCGCAGGTAGGCCTGCGGGGCCAGCATGTTGTTGACATTCAGCAGCAGCGGCGTGCCGAGATCGTCGAACACCTTCAGGAACACCAGCGCCGCCCCCGCTGCGAAGCCCGGCATGGCCAGCGGAAACACCACCCGCCGAAACAGCCGGAAGCCATGCGCGCCGAGGTTCTGCGCCGCTTCTTCCATGGCCCGGTCGATGTTGCTCAGGCTGGCGGAGAGGTTGATCAGGATGAACGGGAAATAGTGGATGCTCTCCACCAGGATCACCCCGTTCAACCCTTCCATGAACGGAATGGTGAAACCGAACCATTCATCCAGCAACAGGTTGATGGAGCCATTCGCCCCGAACAGCATCTGCATCGCCACCGCGCCGACGAACGGCGGCATGATCAGCGGAATCACCCCCAGCGTATGGATCAGCGCCGCACCGGTGAAATTGAAGCGCGTGGTGAAATAGGCCAGCGGCACGGCGATGATGGTGGCCACCACCACCGACATCAACGCCACGTATAGCGAATTGAAGAAGGATTCGCGAAACAGCGAGGTGCGGAAGAAATCGAGAAAGTTCACCAGTGTCAGTTCGCCGGTCTGCGCATCGAGAAAGGCGACGTAGAACACCTTCGCCACCGGCACCACGAAGAACACCAGCAGCACCAACAGCACGCTCAGCCCCGTTGCCGCCGCACCCCACTGCATGCGCCCCTGTGCCGCCAGCATCATGCCTGCCCTTCCCTGCCGACGTGGTTGCAACCGTGATTGCAGCCGTGGTTTCAGCCATGGTTGAAGATGAGGAGGAAGAGGCCCGGCGCGGCAGGCCTGACAAGGACAACACGCCACGCCGGGAACGACCAATCACATACGGGCCGGCCCGCGCCTCAGCGCGCCATGGCCGCGGCCTTTTCCGCCAGCTCTTTTGCCTTGGCGTAGTTGGCGCGCACCATCTCGTCCCACTGCTGCTCGATCTCCGCCTGCCTGCCGGTGATCTTGTCGGTCGCCTTCTTGCGTTTCTTCTTGAAGACGCCGGCAAAGGCCGGATCCAGCGATCTCGCCTCGTCGATGGGCACGGCGGCGACAAGCGCCCGCGCCTCGGCCAGCAGCTTCTCGCCTTCCGCATTGGGCTTCGCCTTCAGCGCCGCCGCCGCATCGTGAATGGCCTTCGTTGCCGCCTTCAGGTCATTCAGGCGGTAGGTGATCATCACGTCGAACAGCGAGTTGACCACGTTGTAGCGCGCCTTCGACTTCTTCACGTCGAACGCCACCTTCGCGGCGATCTCGCCCTTGAACGGGTTGGGCAGATGCTTCGCCTTGCTCTCGTAAAGCTCCGGACGCACCGGCAGACGCTGGATCTTCGGATCCAGCAGCAGCTCCTGCCCTTCCGGCGACAGCAGAAATTCGATGAAGGCCGCCGCATTCTTCGGATGCGGCGCATTCTTGACGATGGCGATATTGGCCGGCACCAGCGCCGTGGTGGAAGGATAGCGGAAATCCACCGGATAGCCCGTCGCCTTCGACGAGAAGCCGAAGAAGTCGATGACGATGCCGATGCCGAAGTCGCCGGAGTTCACTCCCGACGGCACACCGAAGGAACGCTCCGTAACCGTCTTGAGGTTGCCGCCGATGGCCTTCCACAGCGCCCAGCCCTTTTCCCAGCCCAGGCCCTGCAATACCGTCTCCACCGTCAGATGCGTGGTGCCCGAGCGCGATGGCGCCGACATGCCCACATGGCCGAAATACACCGGCCTGGCCAGCTCTTCCCACTCCTGCGGCACCGGCAGCTTCTTGGCCTTCAGGTAGCGGGTGTTCCACATGATGCCATAGCCCGAGGCGGCGAATCCCTTGTAGTAGCCATCCGGATCATTCAGCGGAAATGCCCCGATCTTCGCCGGAATACCCTGCTGCTTCACATCGTATTTCGCCAGCAGACCATCGCCCTTCAGCACCTCGAAGGCATCCGGCGCGGAGGCCCAGAAGATGTCGGAAGTGTTGTTCGAGGCCGTCTCCTGAATGTATTTCACCCCGGCGGTGGTTTTCTTCTTCAGCATCTCCACTTTCACGCCGGGGTATTTCTTCTCGAAAGCCTCCTTGAAGACATTGGTCAGATCCTTGGGAAACGAGGTTACCACCACCAGTTTGTCTTCCATGGCCCGTGCCGGTGTGGCCAGCATCACCAGCCCCAACACGGCGGCCAGTCCCACGGCCCTCAACAGCTTCGCCTGCATGGTTCTCTCCTCCCTGAATCTGATGCCGATGCCCGGTCTGGCGGTTTTCCGGTATCTTGAATGGTTATCATTGCGGAAAAGACAGGAAATCGGACAATGGAAAGCCGGCTACAGCCGACTGATGAAGCACTATCAGCTTAAAGTGCTTCTTCATGGTGCGTCAAGAAAAACTGAAGAACGCCGCTATCTTAGCCGCGCTCCAGGGGTGTTGCACTTCGCGTTTGAATGGGCAGGTTTTTCGTTCGCGGGCGATGGTGGAGCTATTGGCAAGAACAAAAAACCGTCTGATATGAAGCCAAAATGCACATGGGGAGTGCTCAGATATTGAGACCAGACCCTGGGCTCAGGCGGGGCAGGACGGGCCATTGCTGGCGTAATCGGCATCGGCGAGGGAGCGGATGGTGGGGTTGTCTCCGGTTAGTGGGTTGTCGGGGCGGTGGTGCAGGCGGATCTTCATGAATTCCGCGGCCAGGGCCTCGTAGAGGATCAGCCAGCCGGCCAGCGAGCTGCCGATGCCGGTAATTTCCTTGATGGCCTCCATGGCCTGCATGGCACCAATGACACCGGGCAGCGCGCCGATGACCCCGGCCTCCGCGCAGCTCGGCACGGAGCCGGGCGGTGGCGGTTCGGGCAGGAAGTCGCGATAGCCGGGCAGCGGCGTGCCGCTATCGTCCGTATCGTATGGTCTGAAGGTGGCGATCTGGCCGGTGAACTGGCCGATGGCCGCCCAGATCAGCGGCTTACGGGCGAAGAAGCAGGCATCGGAGACGAGGTAGCGGGTGGCGAAGTTGTCGGAGCCATCCAGCACCACGTCGTATTGGCCGATGATGTCCAGCGCGTTGGCAGGGGTCAGGCGGGCGTTGATGGGCTCCACCTGCACGTGCGGATTGATCTCCGCCAGCGTTCTTGCGGCGCTGTCCACCTTCGGCTGGCCGATGCGGCTGGTGGCGTGCAGGATCTGGCGTTGCAGGTTCGACAGGCTCACCGTGTCGTCATCGATAATGCCCAATCTGCCGATGCCGGCGGCGGCCAGATAGAGCGCTGCCGGGCTGCCCAGACCGCCGGCGCCGATGATGAGCGCGGCAGATTGCTTGAGCCTGGCCTGACCGGGACCGCCGAAGTCGCGCAGCACGATGTGGCGGCGGTAGCGTTGCAGCTCTTCGGGCGAGAAATCCGGCATGTCTGTCTGCCCCGTGTGCCTGCCCCGTGTGTCTGCCCTGCGTGATTGGCCAAGTGGCTTCAGATATCCTCGAACAGGGCGGTGGAGAGATAGCGCTCGGCCATGGAGGGCAGGATGACGACCATGCGCTTGCCGGCCATGTCCTCGCGCTGCGCCACATCCAGAGCAGCGGCCACCGCCGCGCCGGAGGAAATGCCGCCGGGAATGCCCTCGTCCGCCGCCAGTTGGCGGGCCGTCCACAGTGCGCGGTCGCTGGGGATGCGCACCACCTCGTCGATGATGCCGGTGTCCAGCACCTGCGGCACGAAGCCCGCGCCGATGCCCTGGATCTTGTGCGGCCCCGGTTGGCCACCGGAAAGCACCGGGCTTTCGTCCGGCTCCACGGCGATCATGCGGATGGCGGGGTTGCGTTCCTTCAGCACCTGGCCAACGCCGGTGATGGTGCCGCCGGTGCCCACCCCGGCAATGACGGCATCCACCTGTCCGCCGGTGTCAGCCCAGATCTCTTCCGCCGTGGTGGCGCGGTGAATGGCCGGGTTGGCGGGGTTTGCGAACTGTTGCGGCATGATGGCATTGGGGTTTGCGGCGATGATCTCTTCCGCGCGGGCCACTGCTCCCTTCATGCCTTTATCTGCCGGTGTCAGTTCCAGGTCTGCCCCCAGCAGTTTGAACATCTTGCGCCGCTCGATGGACATGCTTTCCGGCATTACCAACAGCAGGCGAATGCCGCGTGCGGCGCAGACGAAGGCCAGGCCGATGCCGGTGTTGCCGGAAGTCGGCTCCACCAGCATGGTGTCCGGTGTGATGCGTCCGTCGCGCTGCAGGGCATCGATCATGCTCAGCGCGATGCGATCCTTCACCGAGGAGAGCGGGTTGAAGAATTCGCACTTGACGAGGATTTCGGCCTGTGCGCCGTGCGTCTGGGGCAGGCGGTTGAGCAGCACCAGCGGCGTGCCGCCAATGGTCTGGGTGATGTCGTCATATATCCGCCCGCGCGCGACTGCCTCCACTTCCATGCTCCGGCCCTCCACACATGCCTGCCGTTTTCTTGCAATTGTCTCTTGAGGCAAAATCACTGCCTTGGCAAGCATGGCCATACTATCCCTGCATGGCGGGATGATTTTCCATTGACAGAGATGCCCAAGGGGCGCACACTGCATCAGGTGCGGCGCAATGTCGCAAGTTATGCGTGCAGCATTTCATCATCCGGTTGCATTTCGCCGACGGGCACTCATCGACGGGTGCCCAGGACGGTCCCGCCCATGAGTTTCCCGCCGACGCGCAACCGGACTAGCTGAAAAGACAGAAGGCCAACCGGCATCTGCAGTTCGGAGGGAGGGCAGGCAAATGGAAATGGCGCTGGTCATCGACCCCGACAAGTGCACCGGCTGTCGGCAATGCGAGCTGGCATGCTCGTATCGCCACACCGGCGCGTTCAATCCGTCGCGTTCGCGCATCGTGGTGTTCGACTTTCACACGAAAGGGCGCTTCGTGCCCTACACCTGCACGCAGTGCGATCAGGCCTGGTGCCAGCAGGTGTGCCCGGTGGGAGCCAT